>CAZQHF010000075.1:0-1504 GCA_964593535.1 uncultured Candidatus Saccharibacteria bacterium | reverse complement strand
ATTATAATCATCTTTTCTTTATTCAGTGCATTAAAAAGAAAGAGACATCCAACATAGCTCAAAATAGATATAAAAAGAACCAAAATAGCTTCGAATATAGGATTTGAAAAACTAATTAAATATTTAGCTAAAAATATTACCCCGCTAAAAGCTATGCTTGAAAGAACAATCCTTGCCTGAAGTAAATAGTCTATTTTGGCTTTGTAGTCTTTCAAAATAATCTTTGAGCTTAAAATTGCCATCAAAACACAGCAAATACCTGTTCCCAAGGCAGCTCCCGTTGCCCCATATAACGGGATAAGCAACAGGTCTAAAAGAATATTTGCCCCGACACCAATATATAGTATCTTTGAGCGTTCCTTAGGCTTTCCAATACCTGCAATTATGGCAAAGTTAAACTCCCTTAAGGCCATAAATACAAAGGCGATAGAAAACACTCTTAAAGCATTTGTTGCAAGGATATATTTAGCGCCAAAAAGAGTGGTTATAATTATATCTGAATAAAAGAAAAACATAAGTCCCAAAGGAAGACAAAGCATCAAAAAATAGTTATAAATATAATAAACAATTCTTGTAATTCCATTCTTATCTCCAATATGATGGAGCTTTGATATCCTTGGAAAAAGGATTGAAGCTAAAGGCAAGATGAATAACAAGATCACATTTATTGAAGGGTAAGCAACGCTGTAAAGCCCTACAACTTCTGTTCCTTTAAGTAGAGTAAGAAGTATAATATCAGAGTAACTTAAAACAACCATTCCCGCAGTAGAAAACATTATCGGCAAGGAATAGAAAAGCATCTCCTTTAAAAGGGATTTTGAAAATCTGGCACTCTCTTTAAACAACCATTTGAAATCAACAAATAAGAATACCAAAAACATAACAACAGCAACAATCTGACCTGAAAGATATGCATATGCTGGCACCAAAGCGTTGTTTTCCAAACTCCCAAACAAAATCACAGAAAAAAGAAGTATAAATGCGTAGTTAAAAAAATCTACAAGCTTGAATTTTACAAGCTTTTCATGTGCCAAAAAAATATAAGAAATGGCAGGCAGTATCGAGTGAAACGAATAATACACCAAAAGAATCACTAAAATTGTTTCAGAAATAGGATTTTTAAAAAAATTGATTGCTAAAAAATTTCTCAAAAGATAAAATAGAGCTACGAAGAAAAGCCCCATTAAAAGTTGTATCCCACCACTAATAAGCATTACAGCCTTAACATGAGAATAATCTTTTTTTGTAATATATTTACTTATAAAAAAAACTAACCCTTCTGATAACCCAAGATCTCTAAATGGCACAAAAAACAAAAGAAAGGTTAAAACAGCATAAAACAGACCATATTCCTCAATAGAGAGGTTTCTTGCAAAAATCATCCTTACAAGATACGAAAGAATCCCAGTCAAAACTATCAAGACAAACAGGGACACTGCCGTTTTTGTAATTTTTTTCATTAGAACCTAAAAAACCAATATTATTTAAAAATCTATTTAAAAAA
>CAZQHF010000074.1:0-1625 GCA_964593535.1 uncultured Candidatus Saccharibacteria bacterium | reverse complement strand
CATATGCAATGATATTTAATTTAGAGAAAAAGTGGGCAAAAGTATTTGAAGATTTGTATACTACTCCACCACAGTGGTATGAAGGAAGAATGGATAGATTTAGCACATATGTCTTTGTAGATTCAATCTCTGATTTTAATAGAAAGGTATATGCTTCATCCTTACCTCCATCTTCATCATACAGTAGCTCAAGAGGTTTTAGGTCAGGTGGTTGGAGTTCAGGAGGTTCTGGTTTTGGTGGAGGTGGTTCTTCTGGAGGAGGAGGGGGCGGCTCTTCTGGTGGTGCATGGTAAATAATATAGCAGATTAGAAAAATGGGTATATTTGATTTTTTTACAGGTGGAAATAGAATTACTACTACCTCATTTGAGCAGCTTAGGAGTAGGATTGTAAAATTAAGAGAACAGGATTTATACCCATATACATTTAACTTGCCTGAAGCTATTTCCTTTCCTTTTGATTTCTGGGATGAGTTGATAAAGATATACAAAAAGACAAACAGTGATGGACTTGAAAGAGCATTTTCAGTATTCTGGGCAGATGGAGAGATTATTCTTACAGAAGTTAAAACAGGCTCTGATAGAATGGTAAAAAGTGGTGGTTCAATTCAAGTTAAATACTCACAGCATCCTACTAAAAAGGAATATGCTAGAAAGGAGCTTTTAGTAGATGGAAAGGTAATAAAGAAAAGAGATGTGTATTACAAAAATATACCTAAAACATTAACAGTTCAATATTTATTTAACATTCACACTCATCCTAAGCATATAGATGAGAATGGTGGTGTGTATTATAACTTCTTTTCAGCCCAAGATATTAAGTCATGGATATCATCAAAAGCAATTATGACAGGGCTTGTAACTGATGGATTATGGATATTGATAAGGAGTGATAAAACAAAAAAGGATATTGAGAATCTTGTTGATAGTCAAATTACTCCTGAATTTCTAGAAGAGAACTTGCATATTGGAGTATATAGAGCAGAATTTAATAAGAAGGCATATAGATATAAATTTTTGTCCGATAAGTAACTTACTTTACTGTAACAGATTTTGCAAGATTTCTTGGTTTATCAATACTATTTCCAAGAGAAAGTGCTAAATAATATGATATTAACTGGAAAGGAATTACATTTGCAACAGCTTTAAGTTCACTGCACTGTGCGACAGGGATAAAATAATCAAAAGAGTTTTCTTTAGAAAATTTACTGTCTCCTACTCCAATTGTTAATGCTCCTCTTGCTTTTACTTCATATGTTGCAGATATCATATCTTTGTAGTTTGTATCATCTGAAATAATTGAGATAACAGGTGTACCTTTTTCAATTAATGCAATTACACCATGTTTAAGTTCTCCTGCTGCAAATCCTTCAAAGTGTTTGTATGATATTTCCTTTATCTTAAGTGCACCTTCCTGTGCTATATGATAGTTCTGTCCTTTCCCAAGGATAAAGAAATGCTCTTTGTTTTTTAATAGTTTTGATATCTTTTTAATATTACTAAATGTCTTTTCATTAAAGAAAGTTTCTAAGTTCTGAGAAAGAATTGAGAGCTCATTTTTTGCTTCTGAGTATTCATTAATTAATGATTTTGCAAGTAAATATCCAAAAGATATTTGAGATGTAA
>CAZQHF010000073.1:0-1676 GCA_964593535.1 uncultured Candidatus Saccharibacteria bacterium | reverse complement strand
TGTAGTGAAGTATACCAATTAAAATAGTTTTTGGGGAGTAGTTTTACTCTTTTTACAAAGTGAAAAATAATGTAAGATATAGTTATAAAATGTAAGGGAGAAAAATATGTTTCTATCTGATGTAACAATAAAAGAATATATACAAAAGGGAAAAATAGAAATAAAAGGTGAGTATGAAATAGAAACAAACGGAATAAGTCTGCATCTTGGAAATGAACTTTTAATATCAAAACCATATCAAATAGCAGATAGTCAAAAACCACAAGATATTGAATATATTAAATATAACTTAAAGGAAAGACCATATGTTTTAAAACCTAATGACTTTGTACTTGGAGCAACTAAGGAATTAATAAAAACAGATAAAGATATAATTACAATGATAGATGGAAGAAGTACATATGCAAGACTGGGAATGACTATTCATTTATCTGCAATGGTTTTAGATGGAGTTCCTTTTAATAGTGAAAGCTCTGTTCTTGAAATTAAGAATAGTGGTTTTTTTAATATTGTTTTACATTCAGGTGAAAAAATTGGAACATACCTTTTTGCTATGCTTACTACACCAATACAAGATCAGAAAAACTCTGTATATTCAAATCAAACTACTGTTACACCTCCAAAATTTGTATAAAAGAATAAAGAAGTACATAAAAAAAGAGCGGGATATACCCGCTCATTTTTATCATACAAAAGCTATTGATTATGCTCATGCTCTTCTGCGGCCATAGCATCAGCCTTAGTTGCATGAATTGTTCCCTCTGGATGATTTGCAGGTGCATATATTGTATAAAGCTTTAAATCTTCTGTATTAGAAATGTTTATAACATTATGCTGTGTACCTGCAGGAACTATAGCAACCATATCATCAGTTAAAATAGTCTCTTCCCCATTCATAATGACTTTTGCTTCTCCTTCCTCTATTCTAAAAAACTGATCGACATCAGGGTGTACCTCCATCCCTATATCTTCCAATGGTTTAAGAGACATTACAACTAACTGCAAATGTGCACCTGTGTAAAGAACTCCCCTGAAATTTGTATTCCCCAAGGTCTTTTCCTGTATATTTGCTGTATATCCCATATTTTTATTTATTACAATTTATATACTTATTCCATATTATCACATAACTCAAGAAACTTAAAATCCCAGTATTTAAAAAAGACCAGTTATACATTCTCTTCGGACATTTTCTAAATGCTCTCTATACAAAATTACATATGGTATTCCACATCTTTTTATCTCATCAATTTGCTCCTGTTTTCTTCTAATAGATTTTTTAATTTCCTGATATGACCTTTTGCCATCTCTACACCCTGTGAAGTTGCTATCATAAAGAGTTAATTCAACTAACTTGCCCCTGTTAGAAAGGGTGTTGAAGATATAAAAATCAGGAACACGATGGCAGCCTTCTAATTTAGGCTCCCTAAAAACTAACAATGCACTATTTGATACTAAGTATGATGCAAACTTAAATTCATATGAGTTCATTCCATTAAGATATCCATATTCAAAATCATCATATACCAAAGGATAACCTAAAAACATTTGAGGATACTGTTGCGAAAGGTTACTTAATACTTTTTCAACATCTATATTTTCTTCAATATCAGGTACATTCTCAATCATTTATGCAATATCTAGAATACAAGAATGTATGTAGTATACTATAAGGG
>CAZQHF010000072.1:0-1781 GCA_964593535.1 uncultured Candidatus Saccharibacteria bacterium | reverse complement strand
TGCAGGATACAATGATAAACTGATAATTCAGGATATGATTCCTGGAGATGATACATATATGTATGTACTAACAGGCTACTCTGATAGAAATGGAAAGGTTAAACTACTATCTTTGGGTCATGTGCTTCGTGAGGAGCATACTCCTCATGGTCTTGGTAATCACTCTGTAATTATTAATGATGTTAATATTAATCTTTGTGAACAGGCAAAGAAATTTTTAGAAGATATTAAATACAGAGGGTATTTTAACTTTGATATTAAATATGATAGCAGAGATGGGGTGTATAAATTCTTTGAGATAAATGCAAGACAGGGAAGAAGTAATTATTATGTAACAGGTAGTGGATATAATCTTGCTGAATATATTGTTAAAGAGTATGTAGAGGAAAAAGAAGTTGAGTATACTATTGCACAAAATAGAATACTGTGGATTGTAATTCCAGCTGTTTTAGCTTTAATATATATAAATCCTAGGAAGTACAAAAAGGAGATGTTATCATTAATTTTAAAAGGTAAAATGATTAATCCTGTATTTAATATTCATGATATGGGATTTATAAGGTTCTTGAGATTCTTTAAGACACATATAAGTCATTTTAGAAAAATGAGATTAGAATAATGAAAGCATGGGAGGGTAAAAAACTAGGAGTTATAGGAGGTCTTGGGCCTAAGGCTACTGCATATTTTTTTGATCTTGTTGTAGATAATACAAAGGCTGACAGTGATCAAGACCATATAGATGCAGTATATCTAAATCATGCTTCTATGCCTGATAGAACTAGGTCAATTCTGTTTAATAAAACAGAAAGATTAAAAGAGCTTTTAATAGCAGATGCTAAACTTCTGCAGAGTATTGGAGTGTCATATATAGCTATACCATGTAATACCTCTCACTATTTTTACAATGATATTCAAAAGGCTGTTAAAGTCCCTGTTATTAATATGATAGATGAAACTCTTGGATATATTTCACAGAAATATGGTAAAGGCAAGGTTGGAGTTCTTGCTACAACAGGTACAAGAGAGATGAAAATATATGATAAATATGCTTCTAAATATGATATTGAAATAGTATATCCTTCACAAAAGGGCCAGCAGAAGGTAATGGAAGCTATTTACAGCGGAGTGAAAGCAGGGAAAGCTGTTTCTCCTTCTGATTTAGATAGTGTAATCTCTGAATTAAAAGGTAAAGGGTGTATGTGTTGTGTGCTTGCATGTACAGAGCTTTCTGTAATTTGGAATGGAATTAATGATGAGTATATTGTTGATTCTCTACTTACTCTTGCTAGAAGAGCTATTGTATTGTGTGGTAAAGAGATTAAGAACTAACATATTATTTTAATAAATATGATGAAAAACCATTACTATCAAAATGTATCATTTGATAAAAGTTTAAAGCATGCTTGGAGCGGTCTTAAGTTGATGTTTAGAGATGAAAGAAATTTTAGGAGAGACCTTGTAATAGCAGTGTGTGTAATACTTTTAGGTATTTTGTTTAAGATTTCTCATTTTGAATGGATAGCAATAAGTCTTGTTATTTCTACCGTCCTTATATCCGAAGCACTAAATAGTGTAATTGAGGCAATATGTGATACCATATCATGTGATTTTAAACTTAATATTAAATATGCAAAGGATGTAAGTGCAGGTGCAGTACTTGTTAGTGCAATTGTTTCAGTAATTACAGGTATACTTGTATTTATGCCGTATATTCTAGAACTATTTGGTCTTTAATGTTTAAATTAACCCAGAGGTAAAATGGTAGAAACAGAAGTTGATTA
>CAZQHF010000071.1:0-1849 GCA_964593535.1 uncultured Candidatus Saccharibacteria bacterium | reverse complement strand
ATAGTAATATTAGAAAAGGAGATGTTGTTCTTTTCTTAAATTTCAGACCCGATAGGGCACTACAGCTATCAGAAGCCCTGTATGAAGAAGTTTTTGATAAATTTCCAAGACTGGGGATATTCTCCATATTCTTTGCAGGAATGGTGGAGTACAAAAGAGAATTTCCCAAGAAGGTAATATTTCCTAAGCAGTATATAAGTTTGCCAATTGGAAATATCTTCTCATCATACGGTTACAGACAGTTAAGAATAGCAGAATCAGAAAAGTTTCCGCATGTTACATACTTCTTCAATGGGGGAGTAGAAATTAAATATCCAGGAGAAGATAGAATTGAGGTACCTTCTCCATCCGTTCCTACATATGATCTTCAACCTGAAATGAGTGCTATTAAAGTAACAGAAATACTTATAGATAAAATTCAAAATAACATATATGATTTTTTCTTAGTCAATTTCGCTAATCCTGACATGGTAGGACACACAGGAAATATCTCTGCGACAATTAAAGCGATATCAACAGTAGATTATTGTGTAAATAGATTAGTAAAAGAGTTTACAGCAAGAAATGGTGTAGTAATAATTACCGCTGACCATGGAAATGCTGAGGAATTAATCAATATTGATACAAATGAGATAGACACAGAGCACTCTTTTAATCCAGTTCCATTAATGATTGCTGGATTACCAACATTTACAAACAAATTAAAATATGGAGCACTAAAAGATATTGCCCCAACAATACTTGATATTATGGGAATACCAATACCAAGCGAAATGACAGGAAAATCACTTCTTTACTCCAGTACTTCTCCTGCTTTTAATTCCACGGATTATGTATAAAACAAGTGCAATAGCTATCAAAATCAATATTACATTTTGATATTCTTCTATCCATCCACTTACAACACTCCAATGATCTCCTAATTGATATCCTGCATATGTCAAAAGAATATTCCATGTTAAAGATCCAAGTAATGTATACATACTAAATCTTGCAAACTGCATTTTTGCAACACCTGCAGGAAATGAGATAAGAGTTCGTATCATAGGAATAAGTCTTCCAAAAAACACAACTCCTTTTCCATATTTATCAAATGCTCCAAACACTTTATCAACATCCTTTTGTTGAATAAAAAGGTATTTACCATATTTATTAATAAAATTAATAACAGGCTTTTCACCCCACCTACCGATGAAATAAAAAGGGAGAGAACCCAAATATGCAGCAACTGTTGCTATAATAATCACAATAACAAGGCTCATTTTACCAGTTGAAGCAACAAAACCTGAAAAAGGAAGTATTATCTCACTTGGTATCGGTGCGAAGAAACTTTCAAGAAATACTGAAATAAAGACACCAGGATAACCAATGGTAGAAATAGCATTTACAAGCCAGTCAATTATACTTTGAATCATGAGTGCAATCTTTGAAGTTAATTCTTAGAATCATATATCAAATATTACAGCATTTCCAATATCTACCCTATTAACATCACAAAAACCCCATTTAACCTCTAGGACATATTTAAATGGAACAGAAGGAACAAAGCTATTACACTCATTCTGTGTACATGGCTGTTTGTTTTCAATAATATCTACTATGTAATATGTTTCATCAATATATATTAAATCAAGGGGGAAATTCATATCTTTCATCCAAAATGAATATGCACCCTTTTCGTCAAAAAGAAACAACATGCCTTGATAATCCCCTATATCCTCCCTTCCTGAAAGCCCTTGTGATCTGAGTGCTGGTGTATCTGCTATTTCAACATCAATATGTATTCTTTTTCCCTCACTATTTAATATTTCAATACTTTGCTCCTTATTCTCTTCCTTTTTAACCTCTT
>CAZQHF010000070.1:0-2203 GCA_964593535.1 uncultured Candidatus Saccharibacteria bacterium | reverse complement strand
GATTACATTTGCAAAAGAGATAAAAGAGATTCAGGCAAAAAAAGATAGGCTTTGGCGAAGCGACTTGGGATTTTTTTTAATTAGGATAAATCCTGAAAAAAAAAGAATTGAAGTTGGCTTTTGTAATCCAAAATTTGTCATGACACATGTGATTACAGGAAAAAATCCTGAATCTATTTATAGAACTATCATAAGGAAAAAACTTATTTCCAGATTTGAACATGCTGCTTATTTAGGTATGGAGCTTGAGAAAGCCTATGTTAGCCTTAAACTGGGTCTTGCATATGTTCAGGATTCAAGGGTAAATTTGAAAAGGAAATAAATGAGATTTGAAAATTGATGTGTTGACTACTTGTTTTTTTTAAAAAAATAGTTTAATTATTATTTATTTAGCGTCTTTTTGTATGGATATTTTTATTAAAAATAAAGATCCAAAGATTGACATGACAAAACCTAAAGAAAATGAAGGGTTAGAAGCATCAGTCGGGAGTTCTCAAAATCCTCAAACTAAATGGCTCGAGGATATATTTAAAAAATATTTTGTTCCAGGATATTCATACGCAGGTCATGGAACATCAGAAAGATGCGCTGATAGTATAATGAGGGAAGGTTTGTATGCAAGTGAGAGTGATTTGCTTTCTACTACAATTCCGTTGTGTGATTGTGGCTCACCTGAGATGGGGGAATGTATAGATAAGATTCTTAACTGGCCCCATAGAAATTATAAGTGTATTGGTATCGTTGCTATTCCAAATCCAAAGCCTGGCGAAACAGGTGGCCTGTATTATTTTAATAGTGTTTTTGAAGAATTAGAAAATAATAACAAAATTGATCTGGGAATCCAAGGCGCAGATAGAAGCTACAAAATTCCCAAAGAATTCTTGAGAGGGTATATTGATGTGAAAAATAAATGCTTTGTAGAAAATCCAGAATACGATCCTAATGCAGTGGTGAGTCTCAAACAAACTCCTAAGCGGACTATTGGGGGATATAAAGGAACCACACCTAATGTCCCTCTAAAAGGTACTGAGCCAGAAACCTTTTAGCAATGCCTTATTTAGAAATATTTTCCTAATCAAGTAAGCCTTTTTTAAAACAATCATTTTTTTGATGATTTTGATTAAATCTAAATCATTTTTCGAATTTTTCTTAAAGAAATTAAAAAAAATAAAAATCAAGTCTAGTATTTACATCATATCCATCCCAGGATATCCGCCCTGCGGAGGCATTGCAGGTGTTTTGTCCTCTTTTTCTGGTGCATCAGTAACAACTGCATCGGTTACAAGTATAAGCCCGGCAATGCTTGATGCGTTTTGAAGTGCACTTCTTGCAACTTTTGTGGGGTCAATAACACCAGATTCAACGAGGTCTTCGTATTCAGCGGTTTTCGCGTTGAAGCCGAAATTTACGTTCTTGTTGGTTTTTACTTTATCTACAACGACTGATGCTTCAAGACCTGCATTTTCTATGATTTGGCGAATTGGTGCTTCAAGGGCTTTTTTGAGTATTGTAAAGCCAACCTTTTCATCGCCATGCAATGAGTCCTCCTTTAATTCATGGGCTGCTCTCATTAAGGCTACACCCCCGCCAGTTACTACACCTTCCTCAACTGCTGCTCTTGTGGCATGCATTGCATCATCCACTCTTGCTTTTTTCTCTTTCATTTCTGTTTCTGTTGCAGCACCAACTTTTATTACTGCGACTCCACCCGATAGTTTTGCAAGTCTTTTTTGAAGATCCTCTTTTTCGAAGTCGGATGTGGTGTTTTCAATTTGCTTTTCAATTTGTGCAATCCTTTTTCGGATATCTTCTTTTTTTCCGCCACCACTTACGACTATTGTTTTATCTTTATCAATTTTGATTTTCGCTGCAGTTCCTAGCATCTCAAGGGTAGCATTTTCTAGCTTCATTCCCTTTTCATCAGAAATTACGTTTCCACCAGTTATTACTGCAATATCTTCAAGCATCTCTTTTCTTTCATCGCCAAAGCTTGGGGCTTTTACTGCGACTACTTTGATTACTCCTCTTATCACATTCAAGATTATCGTGGCAAGTGCTTCTCCTTCAACGTCTTCTGCTATGATCAAAAGGGATTTGTTTTGCTGGGCAACCCCTTCTAGTAGTTTGACAAGGCTCTTCATTGAGGATATCTTTTTGTCATAAATTAAGACATAGGCATCCTCTAAACTGGCTTCCATCTTTT
>CAZQHF010000069.1:1931-2412 GCA_964593535.1 uncultured Candidatus Saccharibacteria bacterium | reverse complement strand
GAGAATATGCTGAGAAAGTTTATCTAGAAGCTGAGAAAGCTAAAAATGAACATAATTATTTTACTGAATTAAATCCTGATTTTGTTAGTGAGATGAAAAAAGCCAAAGGCCCTCTTTCTGGTTTGGCTGTTTCCATTAAAGATGGAATCTGGGTTAAAGGAATGCAAGCTCGTGCTGGGAGTAAAATCTTGGAGGGTTTCAGGCCTTTTGATGACTCTACTTTGGTCAGGAAGCTCAGGGAAAAAGGAGCAGTAATAATTGGGAAAAACACACAGGATGAGTTTGGATATGGAAGTTTTGGAGTAAATACAAAAGATGAATGGATTGCTAAAAATCCTTATGATTCTACAAGGGCTTGTGGTGGAAGTTCAGCTGGTTCAGCAGGTTATGTTTCTTATAGTTCTTATGATGTCGGAAGTATTGGGGAATCAACAGGCGGAAGCATTGCCTGTCCTTCATCCTTCTGCGGTGTTGTTGGTTT
>CAZQHF010000069.1:0-1921 GCA_964593535.1 uncultured Candidatus Saccharibacteria bacterium | reverse complement strand
TTGGAAATTTCAATGGACAAGCCAGTGCATATTGCAAAAAATGTTTTTGTTGCCTTTCTTTTATTGGACACTATTAAAGGTTTGGATGAAAGGGATTTTACTAGTCTTTATGATGAAAAGGAAGAAGAAGTTTCTTTTGGATATGTAAAGGAATTGTTTTCTAAAGAAATTTTATCTAAAGAAATTTATTCTAGTTTTAAAAGTTCTTTGAAAAAAATAGAATCCAAATATGAGGTTTCTGAGATTTCTTTAAAGAAAAACATTGAATATGGAGTTTCTGTTTATGGGATTTTGGGAATGTGCGAGACATCTACTAATTTGGCTAAATATTCAGGACTTCGCTATGGTTTGGAAAAAGAAGTTAAAAACGGATATAATGAGTATTTTTCCTCTGTTCGCTCTTCTTTTTGCACAGAGTCCAAAAGAAGGCTTTTATTGGGAACTTTTGCCCGTATGAGTGGTTATAGGGATGCTTATTATTTAAGGGCTGCCAAGGCTCGGTTAGTTCTTCTTAAAGAATATCAGAAGGCATTTTCTAAATCTTCTGTTCTTTTGAATCCCTCTATGCCTTATTTAGCTCCTAAGTTTTCTGAGATTTCCAAAATGAGTCCTTTGGAACATTACAATGCTGACTTGTGTTTGGTTCCTGCAAATATTTCTGGCTTGCCTCATTTATCTATTCCTATGTCTAAAAGTCCTTTGCCTTCTGGAATTCTTCTTACTTGCCCTCATTATAATGAAAAAACACTTTATAATTCTGGCAAGATAATTGAGGGATTATTATGACTTCCAAATCTGAGAAAAGCATGGTTGGCTTGGAAATTCATGTTCAGTTAAACACTTTGACTAAATTGTTTTGCTCTTGTCCTACTAGTTCTGCTAGTCCAAATACAAATACCTGTGACATTTGTTTGGGCTTTCCTGGCTCTAAACCACTTTTGAACTCTCATGCTTTGGAGCTTGGACTAAAGCTGGCTTATTCCTGCAATTGCTCCATTAATCCGACTTTCTTTTTTTCCCGCAAGACATATTTTTATCCAGACATGTCTAAAAATTATCAAATTACCCAGTATGAGGTTCCAATTGCTTTGTCTGGCTGGATTGAGCTTGAATCAGGAAAGAAAATCAGGATAAGGCGCATGCATCTGGAGGAAGACCCTGCTGCTTTGATTCATCCTTCTGGAATAAAGAAATCTACTTCTGTTTTAATTGACTATAATCGTGCCGGAATTCCACTTGTTGAGATTGTTACTGAGCCAGACATTTCTTCCTCTGAAGAGGCATATGAGTTTATTTCCAAACTGGAGACTTTGCTTTCCTATTGCGGAATAAAATCCAAAGAAGGAGTCCTGAAGGCAGATGTAAATGTCTCTGTTTCTGGTGGCATTCGCACTGAAACAAAGAATGTTTCCAGCAAAAAGGACATTTGTTCAGTAATTGATTATGAGATTAAACGCCAGATTTCTTCTCCTGTCAAGTCTCAGGAAACTCGCTTATGGAATCCCTCTTTGTCTGTCACTGAGTTTTCCCGCTCTAAAGAAACTGAAGAAGACTATGGCTATATCTTTGAGACAGATTTGCCTCTTTATTCTCTTTCTTCTGAATATTTGTCTTCTGTCTGCTCTTCCCTTCCTGAGCTTCCTGATGCAAAGAAAAAGAAGTTTTTGAAGCTTGGGCTTGACATTAACTTTGCCTCTGTCTTGTCTTCCCGCCTTTGGTTAGCTGAATTGTTTGAATCCCTGTCTTCCATTGATGTTCAGCTTTCTGCTCGACTTTTAGCTCGTGATATTCTTGGTATTTTAAATTACAACAAACTTTCTTTTGATGATGTTAGTCTTTCTTCTTCTGCTTTATCTCCCCTTCTGGTTTTGATTAAAGACAGAAAGGTGTCTGACAAGAATACCAAGGATTCTTTGATTGC
>CAZQHF010000068.1:0-2436 GCA_964593535.1 uncultured Candidatus Saccharibacteria bacterium | reverse complement strand
GGAGTACTAACTGCTGTTAATAATGTAAATACAATAATAAGGGATGCTATACTTGATAAAGAGTTTGAAAGTCAGAAACAGTTTGATGATTTTTTAATATCTCTTGATGGTACAGAAAATAAATCAAAACTTGGTGCTAATGCAATCCTTCCATGTTCAATAGCCTTCTGTAAAGCAGCTGCACTTAGAATAGGTCTTGAACCTTTTGAATATATAGGAATGATATACTGGGATAAAGAGTACTCAAAGGATAAATTCCATATGCCTAGACCTCAGATATTAATGATGGAAGGAGGAAAACATGGCAACTGGGCAACAGATATCCAAGAGTACATGATAATTCCTAAAGCTAACTCATTTGAAACTTTCTCTGAAATACTTAGAGCTTCTAGTGAAATATTCTACAGTATTGAGAATATTTTAGATGAAAAAGGATATTCAACAGGTGTAGGATACGAAGGAGCATTTGCACCAAAAGAGATAAAATCAAACAAAGAGGCCTTAGATATTATTATAGAGGGTATACAAAAGGCAGGATATACAGAAAAGTTTGATATGGCACTAGACATTGCTTCTTCAGAGCTATTTAATAATGATACTCAAAGATATGAACTTAAAAGAGAAAACAAATCCGTTAATGCACAAGAATGGATAACACTCCAAAGTGAGTGGTATTCACAATATCCTGTATTTTCTATAGAAGACCCGTTAGATGAGAACTCATGGGAGCAGTGGAGTATATTTACTAAATCATTTGGAGATAAATATCAAATTGTAGGAGATGATTTACTTGTTACAAACACAAAGCTAATACAAAAAGGTATAAATGAGAAAGCTATGAATGCAGTATTAATTAAACTTAATCAAATAGGTACTGTATCTGAAACTTTAGATGCAATAAAAATGAGTGTAAATAATGGAATGCAGGCAATAGTATCACACAGAAGTGGGGAAACTAATGATTCATTCATTGCAGATATTGTTGTAGGAACAGCTGCACAGCAATCTAAATTTGGTGCAGTAACAAGGGGAGAAAGAGTAGTAAAATACAACAGACTTCTTGAAATTGAAGAATACCTTTTATAATGATAATCTAGGATCCCTATCAACAACCAATATATCTTCCTTTTCAGTTAAGACTTTCTTCTGAAGTACATTAAAATACCCGATTAAAGCAATCATAGCAGCATTATCACTCCTATACTCAATCTCAGGATAATAATAATTAAGACCATACTCTTTAGACACTCTTCCTACAGCCCTTAGAATCTCCTCGTTATTAAAAACCCCTCCTCCAACAAATATGCTCTTTACATCAGATTTCTTTTCAATAACTTTTTTTAATTTAATAACAACAGAATCAATAACAGCATCAACAAAACCCCTACAAAAATCATAAATCCATTCTCTCTCAGAAATACCCTTCTCTCTAAGCTCCTTTGCCTTATACAATGCAGCAGTCTTAATACCAGAATAACTAAAATTAAGATCATTAGAATTTTTCATAGGAGTAGAGAATTCAATAATCCCTCTTCTACCCCTCTTTGCAAATTCAGAAACAACAGGACCACCAGGATAACCTAAATTAAGAAGTCTCCCTACTTTATCAAAAGCCTCTCCAGCAGCATCATCTAATGTCTGTCCTAACTTCTTGTATTTACCAATACTATTTACATATACAATTTCAGTATGCTTACCAGACATAAGAAGAGCAAGAGCAGGAAAAGCATTAAGAAACTCATAATCATTTACCAAACCCTTTCCTTTTGAATTAAGAAGTAAAGATGAGAACATATGCCCTTCCATATGATTAACAGAAACAAACGGTTTACTGTATCTAACTGCTAACTCCTTTGCATATTTAATGCCTACCTCTAAATCAATAGCAAGACCAGGACCTATGGTTACTGCAATATAATCAACATTATGAATCATACCAGGGTTATTCCCCAATGCTTTCATATATACCCCCTCAATATTTTCTTCATGCAGCCTCTTTGCTAAATCAGGAACAACACCACCAAACTCCGAATGAAGTTCTATCTGAGAAGACAGTTGAGAAGATATGACCTCACGACCACGAAGAAGTGCAACAGATGTATCATCACAGCTTGTATCAATTCCCAGTATTAAAGGTCTCTCTTTTATTTTTTCTTTAGTTAGTACCATATATTGTAATTCTTCTTTCTTCTAAAGATATATACTCAAAAGATATTTTATACATAGGAATATTTCTATCAGAACAAATCTTTTCTATCTCTTGATAAAACTTATCGGCCCATTCAATAACAACAATTCTTCCTTTCTCTAAATGCTCCATAAGACCTGACCTATTAAACTCCTCTTCACTATCCAGTCTCCATGTGTCCATATGTGCAAGAATATTCCCATCATATTTATACTCATTAATTATTGTATATGTAGGAGAGTTTATAA
>CAZQHF010000067.1:0-2439 GCA_964593535.1 uncultured Candidatus Saccharibacteria bacterium | reverse complement strand
TTAAATACATAATATTATGTACTTAGGGGTATAATGATGACCGAAAACAAAATTGTCAGTATGTTCATAAAAAATAAGGAACCCAAAACCATTAGAGAAATCTCTAAAAATATCTCTTCTAACTACAAAATAACCCACACTGCAACAACAAGGCTAATAAAAAAGAATATTCTCAACTCAAAAACGATAGGCAAAAGTACTCTTTGCGAGCTAAATCCTAAATACTTTGGCGTTGAAATCTACCATGCAGAAAGCCAAAGAAGATGTGAAATTTTGCGCAAAAAGGACATAAATCTATTATATCAAGAAATAATCAAAAATGCAAACTCACATCTTTTCATCCTTTTAATTTTTGGGTCATATGCAAGTGGAAAAAATACAAAATCCTCTGATATTGATTTGCTTTTTATTTCTAATAACAATCAATTCGAACAAAGAATCTCACAAACCCTTGCACTTTTGCCTCTTAAAATTCATGCATTATTTTTTAACGAATCCGAGTTCAAATTAATGAAAGACTCTAAAGAGAATAATGTGATCAAAGAGGCACTTTCAAATCACATAATACTTCACAATATTGAAGGCTTTTACATGATAAAAAATGCTTAGCGATAAAAGAATAAAAGATGCTGAAAGGAATGTAGGCGCATATTTAAAAGAGGGCTTATTAAGTAAAAATACAAGCCAAACTGCCAAAGAAATGTATATAAAAAATAGTGATTTGTCTCTTCAAACCTCGCATAAGCTATTGTCTTTAGAAACAGAGGATTATAGGCCATATTTGTGGGTAATTGTGTCTTCTTACTATTCTATGTATTATATTGCCAATGCGGTATTATTAAATCTCGGTTATAAAGTTGGAGATAAAATAAGTCATAAAATCACTGCAGATGCGCTTTATTGTTTTTGCAAGAAATAAACTAACAAAAGAGCTTTTAGAAGAATTTGAAGATACGAAGGAAGATGCTTTAGAATTCATGGCTTCAAAAACCGATTCGCTATTGGAGTTTTTAGATTTTGAAAGGGAAAAAAGATCTCGATTTCAATATCAAATGGATGAATCAATAAAAAAGTCAAAAGCAGTAACCTCAATATCTAGAGCAAAACAGTTCGTTTTCGAGCTAAAAAAATTACTTTAGAGAAAAATTCGGAATCAATTCCGAAAAATATAAATATCTTAAATGCATATCCCCTAAAAATGGATACAAAAACAATACTTTCAATAATCTCGCAAAATATAGAGCTTGCCAAAAAAGGCAAATACAAAAAAAGACTAGTCATTTCAAAAGCTAAAGAATTACTTGATACAAAGCATATACTCTCACTTGTAGGAGTAAGACGCTGTGGCAAGTCAACCATACTTAAAGAGCTTGTAAGAATAGCCTTAAAAAAAACCAAACCCACAAATATCCTATACCTAAATTTAGAAAACCCTTTCTTTAACCAATACAAAGGGGATGTATTAAATCTTGAGCGAATCTACCAAATCTTTTTAGATAATTGCGATAAAAAACAAAGGATATATGCCTTTTTTGATGAAATCCAATTCTTTAGCGATTGGCAGGTCTTTATAAAACACCTATATGAAAAAAACGAGGCTAAGATTGTGATTACAGGATCAAATTCCAGGCTTTTATCATCAGAACTTGCAACATTACTTTCAGGAAGGGCAATCCCGCTTTATGTATATCCTTTCTCAATAGAAGAATCCCAAAGCACATTAAAAGAGTATCTTGAAAACGGAGGATTCCCCGAGGTTGTATTAAAATTAGGCGATAAAAACCAACTCTCTGAAATCTATTACAAAAATATATTATATCAAGATGTAATTCCAAGATTTGGCGTTCAAAATATACTTGCAATAGAAAATCTCTCATATTACCTTTTATCCAATTTTGGCAAAGAGATATCTTATAACACATTAAAATCGATATCGCAATTAGATGATAAAACAGCAAAACAATATATTTCTTATCTGCAGGATGCAAACTTGATGTATGAAATACAAAACTACGATTTTTCTTTAAAAAAACTAATCGGGAACAAAAAGAAAATATACTTAGTAGATAACCTATTCGCTAACCTTGGATTTAGAAACTCTCCTGATTATGGAAAGCTTTTTGAAAATTATATTTTTATGGTATTAAAAAGAGCTGGGTTTAATATTTATTTCCATCAAAATGGTGGCGAATGCGACTTTATACTAAAGCAAGGAACAAAAATATCTTACTGTATTCAGGCTTGCTATAAATTAACAGAGCAAAACAAGCACAGGGAAATAGAAGGCTTACTTAGTGCAATGAGAAATTTTAACATTAACTCAGGCTACATAGTTACACCAAATCACTCTGAAGAATTAAATATAGAAGAGCTAAAGATTCATATTATCAAAGAAAAAGAGTTTAGAGAAAAATTCGGAATCAATTCCGAAAAATAATG
>CAZQHF010000066.1:0-2835 GCA_964593535.1 uncultured Candidatus Saccharibacteria bacterium | reverse complement strand
AATTTATTGTGCTTATAAGCACAATTTAAGTTGTTACTTTAAAGGAGTTACAAAAAGATAGATTTAAATACTAGTTCTGTATAGAATAATTATACTTACATAATAAAAAAAGTAGTGTAAGGAGGTTAATACAAAACAAACAAAATGACACAAGAAACAGAAAAGATTGGAGATCTTGAAAGATTTTGCACTGGAGTGAGTTCTCTAGTTGCAGGGGGTAAGTCACAATTAGGTGAAATTCTTCTCTATGCTTTAGCAGAAAGCACTGTGCATGAACACAAGGATGGCACAAAAGGACTTTTAGTTGTAGTATCTCCTGACGAGATTAAAGGAGTACAAGCATTAGCTGATTTGTTAAACAAAACAGGATATACTCAGGATACAAGAATTGCTTATGGTAACTCCTTAAAAAACACAGCTGGAGAGAACGTGGTAGAAGTTTATCTTCAATCAAAGGGTATCTCTGGAGAATACTAATAAGGAATAAAGTTCCTCATACAAATTTTTTATTTTTTTCAATTCATAATCAAACAAATCCAAACACACTAACAAAGTAGTGTAAGGAGGTTAACACAAAAACAAACAAAATGAAACACTTAGAAGTAGACGATGCATACATAGTTAGAAATTGCCTTGCTAAGAAAGCCCATAGTGTGGCTAACAGTGAAAACTGTGAAAAGTATCTGGGTTACCTTGAAGAGGAATTAGCAGAATCAGAAAACAGATTCTCTGCAGAAATAAAAAAAGGATTTTTTGAAGAGTTCAAAGAATCTTTCTTAGAAGGGACCGCTTGGAGATTAAATGAATATGCTACTAAAATTGGCGGAGAAAACGCTATCGGTTTAATTCGAGAAAGAAGAGATGCCATCAGAAAAGCTGGAAACGAATTGCCTCTTAGACACATAGCTAATGCCTATGATAGAATCTCTAATTTATACGATGATTTTACAAAGTAGGCCCATTAAATCTCTAGAGTAGAAACAAACCACTTTATTTTTTATTTTATTTTTTATTCACACTCAAAAACAAACAAAATGACACAAGAAATAAACAAATATCAAAGAGAAAGCCCTTTTGGAAACAACCAAAAAATGGCTTATGAAGAGCTTGTAAGAACTTTAGATGAATATCTTGGCTCTGGTGCAGGCAAACTAGTTTTGCAATCGGTTGCAAATCAAATAACTCAAGAGCCAATGCTTTACAATGAAGATATCTCTCAAAAATTAAGAAGCTCATCTACTAGAAAAAGATTAAGAAGAGACTTAGATAAGATACTCGGATTAGAAGGAATAGGCGAAAGTATTCTTAAAGCAGTTACAACAAGTCCTGAACAAAAAATGCAAGGGAAATTATGGGCACTTATAGATGAAAGTTGTTCTTTAGAATCTTCAAACAACATCTCCAATTTTTTAAAAATCTTGAAAATTGCATCCAAGGAAGGTTATGAATTTGATTACAAAAGACTATTCTCAAATGGAGTCTATAGCCAGATAGAAATAACTTCTAAAAGATAACTGTAAGACTGGCAACATTTTTAATTGCATTTTTCTTGAATAGTTTATGACTCAAGAAAGATTAAAAGAGTTGATTAAGGAAATGGATTCACTCAAGAATCCAGAGAAAATCAAAATATTTCAAAGATTCTTTAAAACAGGCAAAGGAGAATACGGGGAGGGAGATATATTTCTTGGATTAAATGTGCCCACTGAAAAAGAGCTAGCTAAAAAGTACAAAGACTTGGATTTTTCAGACATCGAGACTTTGCTTGACAGCAAAATCCATGAACACAGAATGTTAGGAACCATGATTCTTTGCAATCATTCTAAAACCCAGCCAGAAAAAGCATTTAAGTTTTATTTGAAAAACGCCAAAAGAATGAACAATTGGGATTTGGTTGATTGCAGTGCTCCCCAGATTGTTGGCAAGTTTTTGATAAATAAAGATAAATCAATTCTATTGAAACTCTCTGAATCCACTAATCTTTGGGAAAAGAGAATATCCATTATTTCCACTTTAAGCTTGATAAGAGACAATCAATTGCAGCCAACTCTGGATATCTCCAAGAAGCTTTTAGGAGACAAACATGACTTAATCCATAAAGCTGTTGGCTGGATGCTTAGGGAACTAGGCAAAAAAGATGAAAAACTCCTGGAAAAGTTCCTTCATGACAACTATCACGAGCTTCCAAGAACCTCTTTGCGTTATGCTATAGAAAGATTTAGCCCTGAAAAAAGAGAGTACTATCTATACAAAATAAGATAAGAACTCTTTAACCCCTTTCAAAAGTCTTATTTCTTCTTAAAGAATCTAAACATGGCAAGAACCCAGCTGAATAAAAACAAGACAATCATGTAAATAAACGAGCTCTTGTCTTCAAGGTCATCAGCGAAATAAACTCCCAGAATTGCACCGAAAAGGACACTTACTACCTTAATTAAAGAAATGTCCCAAAAACTCATTTTTTGGAATCTTTTTTCCACTGATTTGATCAATTTTTGCATTTTATCGTTTCTTTCTCTCCTTAGATTTTTGAAAGAATGCTAGATAAACAATTGGCAATAATCCCATAGTGTTAAGCACAGCCAAAGCTATAAACCAGCCTAACTGGTTGTTTCTGCCTGCTTTCCAATAGGCAATCAATCTCCAAACCGCATCCCATGCAAGGGCTATCCAAAACAAGGGATTTGTGAATAATAACTCCAATGAAGTCATAGATTACCCTAAGACTTGGGGGTTTATAAGGCTTTTCTGGCAGGCTGAATACCTAAAAAGTGGTTACGAACAAGTTAAAAACCCAGATTTTTCCAAGACTTTCCCGGTTTTTCGGGATTTTGC
>CAZQHF010000065.1:1778-2961 GCA_964593535.1 uncultured Candidatus Saccharibacteria bacterium | reverse complement strand
CCAGCTTTTAATATCTCATAGCCATCATTAGATTGAAGAAATCCTTTCTCTACAAGAACTCTTTCTACCTCCTGCTCTGCATCACCCATCAGAAGAAACCTTTTACCCAGATATTCAAATTCAATAACAAGGGAGTCATTATTTATATTCCCATTATATGGTTTAACACACCCATTTTCACTTTTCTCTTTATTAAGTATAGGCCATAATACATTAACTTTTACATAACCCAGACTTATAGTATCTCCTCTCCCAACCTCCCTTTTGTTCTCATATTTTTGTAACAAATACTTATAGTTTTCATTTTCAAAACATACTGGATAGAAAAGGATCTCTCCAATACTATATCTATCCAAAACTTTAAGAAGTCCTAAGAGATGATCATCATGAGGATGAGTAAGAAGCACATATTCTATATTTCTATCATATATTGGCATATATTTTTGAATCTCATACAAAACAGAAGAGTCTGGTCCACCATCAATTAATAGCTGAGTACTACCATACTGAACAAGAATTGAATCTCCCTGTCCTACATTTAGGAATACAACTTCATTTTCAGCCTCCGCATAAAAAAGATATATCAAAGAAAGAAAAACCCAAATTAAATTTTGGATTGAATGAGAATTCATATCTTTTTAGACTGTAAACTATAGTAATTAGAAGAATCTATGGGATAGTTATACAAACAAAACAGAAATAATAATAAATATACTGCTACAGCAAATACTCCCCCATTTACCTGCAACTCTGCCATTTCTACACTAGAAGACAGCATTACAAGATCTTTAAAAACAGCTAATTGAATATATGGAATTAAATACAATATCTGTAAAGGGATAAAGATATTTATTACTGTAGCACCTAATCCCCAAAATATACTACTACTAATTATAGGGACAATTACTATATTAGAAAGAAGAGAAATTACAGATACTTTTCCAAAGAATGCAACTGAAATGGGAATAGTAAACAAAATACAAGTTATTGTAGGAAGAATACTCTCTTTTATAAATGAATATTTAATACTTTCAAAGCATTTTGGGAAAAAGATAAGACCAATTACAGATGCAAAAGAAAAAAGAAAACCAACATCATGTATAAGAAAGGGATTTAAAAGTACAAGAAGAGTAGCACAAAATATCACAGTAGCACCACTATTACTCTCTCTCCCAAAAAGATT
>CAZQHF010000065.1:0-1678 GCA_964593535.1 uncultured Candidatus Saccharibacteria bacterium | reverse complement strand
ACAAGAAATGTAAAACAGTATAACAATGCTTGATAATCAATGAAAAACAGTAAAAGAGCAGTAATTCTTTGTTTAAACTGTTTTAAAGACATATTCTGTCCTTAAACTTGTTAAGTGTAGCCTCACCTATCCCACTTACATTAAGCAAATCTTCTATTTTACTATATGGTCTGCCATCTATAATCTTCTGAGCTGTGGAGGGCCCTACTCCATTTAAAGTCTCTAATTCCTCCAATGTAGAATTATTTATGCTTATACACCCGCTATCATTAGCACTATCTCCATTATTAACATCCTCGATACTTTCCTGAGGCGGATTTATTATATCTACAACCTCTTTAGGGAGACTAAAAGCTAGCAGATTACAGTTATAATCGCTCTCAAAGGGTATATACACCTTAGAATTATCCTTCATCTCTGCTGATAAGTTCATTTTCATTGATATGTACTTAAAACCTGCATCCTGCGTAAATCCATTAGCCCTTTTGACCGCATCAATAATAGATGCCCCTTCTGCAAAGCAATAAACACCTGGTGTGCTCACTGCACCGCTAATATCAACAAGCACAGGGCAGGGATCTTCTTTTTGCTTTACCTTATCTTCATTCTCTTGAGCTGGAGTACAGATTGTATCTACAACTTCTTCGCTTTCTGCAACCTCCTCTATTACAGTTTCTCTGTTTAGAGATGATATAATTGGTGAAATATCTATATTCCCCCAATTAATTACTGCTACATGTGTGAAAAACCCAAGCAGAAAAAAGAGCAGGAGTATGAAAATGTTTTTTCCTTTTATTTGACCCTCCACCTAAACCATTTTAAAGGGTCAACATTAAATATTTCTTAAGTATGAAGACTTATAGTTTTAATCCTCTTGGATTAATATACTTTTAATAACCACATCATTAACAGGCTTATAATCTTCATCAACCTCTACCTTTGCAATAGAATCAATAACTGCAAAACCCTTAGTAACTTTCCCAACTAAAGTATACTCACCATTAAACTTTTGTTTATTAGAGTTAGGAAGAACTATGAAAAATTGAGATGCATTAGCCATTCCTACATCATAATCATTAAAATCTACTGAATTCTCCCTCTTTACTGTATACCCAGGATCTCCACTTCCATCTCCTCTTGTATCCCCTGCTTGAATTACAAAATCCTTAACAACCTTATGAAATGTAAGCCCTTCATAATATCTTTTACTAATCAAAAATAGTAAGCTATTAACATTATCTGGAGCTTCTTTTTCATACAGGTCTATAAATATATCCCCATATACTGTGGAAACAATAATACTGTAATCATATTTCTCATCTAAAACCTTTTCTGCTGAAGAGTATTTCTTTCCTTTGTCAACAATTAGTGTCCCAGACGGATATTTTCCCGACTGCAGGGAAAAAACAACTAAAGCACAAACAGCAAGAAGTGCCAATGCTAAAAGCAGAAACTTTTTATTCTCTCCCAATGCATCTTTAAAGTCACTCATTTCAGTATTTTAACACATTATTGAGCCCACCAGTACGGCTGTTTACCACTCTCATTAAACCACTTGCCATGCCTCATTATCTGCTCCATATGTGGACCGCTTTCTTCAATATTAATTGTGACACTGGAGATAGATGCAGATATATCAGGATATTTTGATATAAATATGAGCCTATATTTAACATAT
>CAZQHF010000064.1:0-2986 GCA_964593535.1 uncultured Candidatus Saccharibacteria bacterium | reverse complement strand
TTACATCAATTTGATCTGGATTAATTTTAATGTTAATTATAAAAGGAACTTTCTCACCAAATGGAATATATCTTTCATATCCCTGTATAACTGCCTTTGCAATTCCGCTATCCCAAACTGGTCTGTTATTAACAAATATATACTGATTAGCAGAAGTTTTTTGATGGTCTTGTGGGTGAGCAGTTAACCCTAATATCTCAATACCATTTCCATTGAAAAACAGCTTAAGCATCCTATCAGTAAATTCTCCTTTAAGAACCTCTTTAACTCTTTCTTTTGATATATCTCCTGCTTTAGTATTAGGAAGATTAATAAGGTCAAAGACCCTTTTCTCATCTTTAACTAGTGTAAAATGAATATTAGGGTATATGAGAAAGTATGGATAAAGAATATCTAAAATCTTTTTGTATTCTGTTTGTGCTGTTTTAAGGTATTTTCTTCTTGCTGGAATATTAGCAAATATGTTTTTTACTGTTACAACTGTTCCTGACTCTCTTGCAGTTTTTTTAATATTAAAATCATTAACTTCCTTGTATTCAATCTCAAATGCACTATCACTATCTATATATTTTGATGAAAGTACAACATCAGAAACAGAGACAATTGTTGAGAGTGCTTCACCTCTAAAACCCATTGTTAAAAGGTTATTAAGATCCTCCAATGAAGATATTTTACTTGTTGTATGAGGCTTAAATATATCAGCAAGGCTTTCTTTTGGTATTCCACTCCCATTATCACTAACCTCAATTAAATCTATTCCCCCATTTACAACTTTAATCTGAATTTTTGTGGCACCAGCATCAATACTGTTATCAACTAGCTCCTTTACTACAGATGCAGGCCTTTCAACAACCTCTCCCGCTGCTATTTTATTAACAACATCTTGTGATAGTTCATTTAATACATATTTGTTCATATTGATAATATTTTAACACACAAAGGCAGTAATCTGTTAAAATTAGCAGTATGGAAGAAAAATTTAACTTAATATCAAAATATTCTCCTTCTGTAGATCAGCAAAAAGCTATAGATGAGTTAATTCAAAACTTTAAAAAGGGCCAAGAGAAACAAGTACTTCTTGGTGTAACAGGTTCAGGAAAAACATATGTAATGGCTAATGTCATATCTTCTCTCCAGAAGCCTACATTAGTTCTTTCACATAACAAGACATTAGCAGCACAACTGTATGAGGAATTTAAAGAGTTTTTTCCTGATAATGCTGTAAAATATTTTGTTTCATACTATGACTACTACCAGCCAGAAGCATATATTCCATCAAGAGACCTTTACATTGAAAAAGAGTCTGAGGTAAATGAGGAAATTGAAAAATTAAGACTAAGTGCAATGAATGCTGCTAGAACAAGAAGAGATACTATTGTTGTTGCAAGTGTCTCATGTATTTACAATATTGGAAGTCCTGATAACTATGAAAACAAATCATTTGAGGTAAGAGTTGGAGAGAATATTGATATGGGTAAACTTGCTCGTGATTTAACATTTTTAAGATATGAGAGAGAATCAACTGATTTAATTTCAGGTACATTTTTAATTAGGGGAGATACTATAGAAATATACATGCCATATGAGGATTCCCCTGTAAGGATTGAGTTTTGGGGTAATAGGATTGAAAGAATTTCATACATTGAGCCTGTATCAAAAAAGGTTATTTATGATGTTGATAATATTGATATATTTCCTGCTACCCCACTTGTATATGATGCTGATACAATGGCAAGGGCAGTTACAAATATTGAGAAAGATTTAGAGCAAAGAACTGCATTTCTTAGAAATGTTGGCAAGGAAGTTGAAGCTCAAAGACTTGAACAGAGAACTAGATATGATATTGAAATGATGACACAGGTTGGGTTTTGTAAAGGAATGGAAAACTACTCAATATATTTTGATGGAAGAAAAACAGGACAGCCTCCCTTTACTTTACTTGATTACTTTCCAAGTGATTATCTTCTCTTTATTGATGAATCTCATATTACTGTTCCTCAGATTGGAGGAATGTATAACGGGGACAGGGCAAGAAAAACGAATCTAGTTGAGCATGGATTCAGACTTCCTTCTGCATATGATAACAGGCCTCTTAATTTTAATGAGTTTAGACAAAAACAAGGTGCTACAATATATTTCTCTGCAACGCCTGATGAATGGGAAATTAGAGACAGCAGAAATACTGTTGTAGAACTTCTAACAAGACCTACAGGTCTTCTTGATCCTAAGGTAGAGGTCAGAAAAACAAAAAATCAGATTGATGATGTTATTTCAGAAGTAAGAAAGAATGTAGAAAGGAAAGAAAGAGTATTGATTACTACATTAACTAAAAGAATGGCAGAAGATTTAACTTCATACTTGGCAGATTTTGATATAAAGGTGGCATATCTTCACTCTGATATTGATACTGTTGAAAGAGTTGAAATATTAAGAAACTTAAGACTTGGAGAATTTGATGTATTAGTTGGAATAAACTTGTTAAGAGAGGGTATTGATCTCCCAGAGGTATCTCTTGTAATAATACTTGATGCTGACAAGGAGGGGTTTTTAAGATCTAAGATTAGTCTTGTTCAGACAATAGGGAGAGCTGCTAGGCACATTAATGGTAGAGTAATTATGTATGCAGATACAATTACTGAAAGCATGAAATATGCAATAGATGAAACAAATAGAAGAAGAAAATATCAAGAAGAATACAATAGAATACACAATATTACTCCAACAAGTATAAAAAAGGAGATAAGGGATTCACTTGTTCAAAACTATGATAATGAGAAAAGAGATTTAGATATTGAAATAGAGAAGCTAAGTGAAAAACAAAAGAAAATGCTAATTAAAGATTTAAGAGCAAAAATGCTTCTTGCAGCAGATAATCTACAGTTTGAAAAAGCAGCAGAGTTAAGGGATAAAATAAAAGAGCTGAGTATTTAGCCCAGCTCTTTTTAATTTCCAAATAACTATTAATAATTATCTATAGAAATTCTCT
>CAZQHF010000063.1:0-3094 GCA_964593535.1 uncultured Candidatus Saccharibacteria bacterium | reverse complement strand
TTTTGAGTATAAGGGAGCTTGCAAATGCATCAAAGTCTGGTCCTCTATGTGTAATTATTAATATATTATCTGCTTTTTCTATCAGTTTTTTAAGTTTTTTGTATTCTTCTTTCATATATGTATAGAGTATATCAGATTTTTTGTTGATTACAGTATGTGTAGAGAATATAATAAAGAGATTAAGATATAAATATTGTTTGTATGATAGATATTAAAAGGATAGTGGAGAATAAGGAAGAAGTAGAGAAAGCATTATCTAAAAGAATGCGAGTAGGGGATATGCATTTAGATGAGATTATTGATTTATATAACAAAAGGAAAGAAGTTTTAAAAGAGTATGAGAGTAAAAGGACACAGCAGAACAGCTTTAACAGTAGAATGGCAGGAATTGAAAGAGATTCTGAAGAGTTTAAGAAGCTTGTTTCTGATTTAAAGACACTTTCACAAAATGTAAAAGAGCTGGAAAGAAATGTTGATGAGTTAACACAGAAGCTTACTTCTCTTGTTGAGGTGCTTCCTAATATTCCTGATGAAGATGTTGTGGCAGGTGAAAAAGAGGCTAACCAGGTTATTAAGGTTGTTGGTGAGAAACCAATATTTAATTTTCCTGTTAAAGATCATGTTGAGCTTGGAGAGAGTCTTGAGTTATTTGATTTAGAAAGAGCTGTTAAGATATCTGGAAACAATTTTGTAATGTATAAAGGGTGGGGGGCAAGGCTGGAATGGGCACTTCTTAACTATTTTATAAACTCTCATCTTTCTGATGGATATGAAATGCTTCTTCCTCCTCATATTGTTGGTGAGAGGTCTGGATATACTGCAGGTCAGCTTCCTAAATTTAAAGATGATGTTTACTGGCTTAAAGACTTAGATCAATTCTTAATTCCTACTGCTGAAACTGCTTTAGACAATCTTTTTAGAGATGAGATTCTTAATGAAAAAGATCTTCCTAAAAAGTACTTTTCATATACTCCATGTTATAGAAAAGAAGCAGGAAGCTACAGAGCTAATGAGAAAGGACTGATAAGGGTTCATCAGTTTAATAAAGTGGAAATGTATCAATATACAACACAGAAAGGAAGTGACTTAGCATTTGAAGAGCTCTTAAAAAAGGCAGAAAAGCTTGTAGCAGATTTAGGTCTTCATTACAGAGTAAGTAAATTAGCTGCAGGAGATTGCTCTGCACCAGCTGCAAGAACATATGATGTAGAGGTATGGCTTCCTGCAATTTCTCAATATTATGAGGTAAGCTCTATTTCTAATGTAAGGGATTATCAGGCAAGGAGAGGGAATATGAGATACAGAAAGGAAGATGGAGCTATTGAGTATATGCATACACTTAATGCTTCAGGACTTGCTACTAGCCGTCTTATGGTTGCTTTAGTTGAAACATATCAGCAAGAAGATGGCAGTATACTTGTTCCTGATGTTTTAAGAAAGTATATTGGTGTAGATAAAATAGAAAAAAGGTAGTATGAGTTACTTTTTAGCATTTGTACCTGACAAAGAGAGTGCGGATAAGATTCAGAATGTTGTTAAAGAAGCAAATTCTCTTTTTTCTGATTTTGGTATTCCTGTAAGATGGGTTAAAGCTGATACATATCATATTACTCTTTACTATCTTGGTGAGAATTTCCCATTTTTTAATCAAATGCTTTTAAAAAAGAAATTAACAAAATTTAAGTTTAGAGAATTTAAAATATCTTTTAAAAGTATTAAAGTTGGAATATCAAGGAGTTATAAAGAACTGGTATATTTAGATTTAAGCAAAGGTGGTGAGGAGTTAAGAGAGCTTCTTTCACAGGGAAGAAGAGAAATAGGGGGGAAGGATACTTCACTATTTATACCTCATCTTACACTGGGCAGAGTAAGCGAGGATTTGTCTAAAGAGGAGTATAGGAATGTGTCTGCTGATATTGCAAAGCTTTCTAAAAAACTTAATTTAGATGATATTGAGTTTACTGTAGATACTTTGTATTTAATACAAAATAAAAATGAAGTTTATTCTGTTAAGATGAAGTTTGAAGCAAGGTAGAAAATTTCTTTAGCATCATTTACCCATATTGCATTTTTGTTTCTCTTAAACCATGTTCTTTGTCTTTTAACATATCCCATTGTATTTTTAAGTATTCTTTCTTTTACATCTTCTAGTGATATTTTGTTTTCAAAATACTCTTTAAATTCAATATACCCTATTGTTTTCATTCCTTTGTCATCATATGTATAGCCCTGCTTTAGTAATGAGATATTCTCTTCCAAAAGGCCTTCTTTAAACATATTATCTATTCTCTTCTTTATTCTTTCTTGAAGTATTTCTTTTTCAATATCAATTACAAAGTATATATTATTTAATTCATTGCCTTTTTCTTTGTTTACTCCTTCTCTTTGTATTGCTCTTATCAATCTGTGTCTGTTCTTTCTATCGCTTTCACTCATATATGGAAGATACTCTTTTGCTAATTCTTGTAATTCTTCTATGCTTTTATCTTTTAAATATATATTTTTGTTATTTTTACTTAATTTGTAGTTGTATATTACACTGTCTATATATAATCCGCTTCCTCCTGTAAGTATGGGTATGCCATGTGTATTTTTAAGTACATTATTTACACAATTCTGATAATCAAAAATAGTAAAGTTTTCTTTGGGATCTACAAAATCATAAAGATAGTGAGTAATACCATTGAGAGTATGAATACCTTTAGATATTTCTTTGTCAAACTTAGGTTTTGCACTCCCAATGTTAATCTTTGTGTATATCTGTCTTGAATCTGCATTAATAATATTCCCATTAAGTTCTTTTGCTAGTTTAAGAGATATTTCAGATTTACCTGTTGCAGTTGCTCCTGCTATTACAATAATTTTCCCTTTGTATTCAATCATTTGAGAATGTATTTAGACAGCCAGTATGTATGCCATATTGTTGTTATACCTATTAGTATTGACATTGATACGACTATTTCAGTTGCAGGAGAGAGGAAGAATATTGTAGATATTCCCAGCAGTATTAAGAATACAGTCTCTTTTATACTATCCGAGAGATATTCTTTTCTAATGTTAGCAAATTTAATTTCCTTCATTTTCTTTTTTGATG
>CAZQHF010000062.1:2013-3161 GCA_964593535.1 uncultured Candidatus Saccharibacteria bacterium | reverse complement strand
TAGTTCTTTTTGTACTGCAAGTACATCAGTTACAGAATCAGCACGCTCTAATATTCTATTAAGCTGTGCTTCAGTATTCCTAAGATTATTTAATCTCGAAGTAATATCAATATATTCTTCAGTAACATCCACAGTTGTAATATTGGCATATACTACTTCTCCTTCTAATTTTCTTAACTGTTCATAATATGCTTCAAATTCTTCTACAGGGACTTTTACAGTAATTTGTACAGCTCTTTCATTTCCTTTTCCACTGTCATATATGCTTGTTATCTGCCCCTTAAAAGCCTTATTTATACTTTTAAGTGCCTCTATTGATTCATCAATATTTTCTACTAACACAGATACACTTCCATTCTTCTGTATTTTAGAACCCTCCTGATTATTATTAACTATTTCATTCTGAGATGTGGATGAATCTCCCTTATAATAACCTTCAGAAAATTCCAAACCTCCAATACTATCCATACTACTCCAACTATCATATGAAGATGGGTTGTATTGTGATTTTGATGTTCCTAAAACTACAAAGATACATACAATTAAAAATATCCCGACTATAGAGATGATAATAATAGAAAGGGGTTTCTTTTTCATAGAAATGAATAAAAAAGTTATATATTAATACAATACATATACTAAAATTTTTATTCAAGTAGAAACAAAGATATTTTGTTAACGCTTGGAGAACTGAGGCTTCTTTCTTGCTTTAACATGGTGGTACTTCTTTCTTTCAACAGCTCTTGGATCTCTTGTAAGCAAACCTGCTTTTCTAAGTACAGGTTTAAGAGACTCATCAACTTCACACAATGCTCTCCCTAGTCCTAACCTTATAGCATCAATTTGAGAGTTTATCCCACCTCCCTTTACTTTAGCAGTAAAGTAGTACTTATCTGCTAGATCAGTAATAATAAAAGGCTGGTTTAAAAGTTTATCTGCATCTTTATTATTACTAAAATAAATATCAACAGCCTTATCATTAACAGTTGATGCTTTCTTACCAGAGTAAACTCTTACTCTTGCAGTTGATGTTTTTCTTCTTCCTACTCCTTCAAAATACTTAGTCATTATTAATCTTAATTTTAAATTTTATATTCCACAGGTTTTTGTGCCTGATGATTATGTTCACTCCCTTTATACACAAAAAG
>CAZQHF010000062.1:0-1913 GCA_964593535.1 uncultured Candidatus Saccharibacteria bacterium | reverse complement strand
GTATTATCACCATCTCTAAAACTAACTTTTTTAATAGTAACTTTTACTCCATCTTTCTTACCTAATTCAATAGCTTTTTTAACTAGTTCATCACTACCCAGAATCTTTTTAAGCTGTCTGATAAGGTTAATATCATTTTCTTTTGACTTTTTAATATTATTAAACATAGATTCTAGTTCACCTTTTAGCACCTTTGCTTTAACAGTAGAAGTTTTTACCTTCCCTGTTGATAAAACAGACCTAAGCTGATTCTTAATCATAGCTTTTCTGTGTGATGTGGTTCTTCCTAGTTTTTTTATACTATTCTTTTTATACATTCCTTTTATTCACTCTTAATATTAATTCCATACTGAGTTAAAAGCTCAACAACTTCGTTAAGAGATTTGTTCCCAAATCCTGAGAGGTTTAATAAATCTTCAACAGATGTATTCTTTAAATCACCAAGTGTTTTATATCCGCCTGATAATAGCCCTGTTTTAGATCTTTTTGAAATTGGTAAATCCTCTATTCTCACATCTTCCATTTCATTACTCTCTTGTTCTTTAACTTCTTCTTCCTCTATCTTGTTGATTTCCTCTACCCTCTGCTCAACTTCTTTCTTTGAAACACCCATTGCAACCATTACCTTTCCTGCAAATTCCTGAAGAATGGAAGCAGATGTTAACAATGCTTCCTTAGGAGCTATACTACCATCAGTAAGTACACCAATAATTACTGAATCCAAATCAGTTTCCTGACCTTTACGTGTTTGCTGTACACTTAAACTTACTTTTTCAATAGGGGTAAAATCACAATCTAGAGGTATTGATCCTTCAATAGCTCTATCCATCATACTTGCATCTTTATATCCTACCCCTGATTCAACTGTCATATCTATATGCAATGATGCTGAAGGGTCAGTAAGTGTAGCTATTACAACATCAGGTGTAGTAACAGTAACTCCTGAATCAACAATAATATCAGATGCTTTAACAACAGTTTTTCCTTTAACATCAATCTTACACTCTTTTACCTCATCAGAGTCCATCTTAAACTTAACTTGTTTTAAGTTCATTATTATTGCAACAACATCTTCCTTAACACCCTCTAAAGTAGAATACTCATGCTTAGCACCCTTAATCTTTATGCTTGTAACTCCAGCACCCTTTAAACTTGAATAAAGTATTCTTCGCAGTGCATTACCTAAAGTATAGCCATACCCCCTTGGCAATGGTGCTATTTCATATAATCCCCAGTTTCCCTCTTCCTCTCTTATTGTTACTTTTATATCTTTAAATGCTTCCATAGTGTGTATAAAATAAATTATTATCTTGAGTAGTACTCAATTATCAAGTTCTCATGAATACCTTCATCCATCTCATCTCTAATAGGGAGTCTACTGACTCTTACAGTTGTCCCCTTAGACTCCATCCACCCAGGAGAAGAGAAAAACTTCTCAGAAGGAGCCAGCTTAGCAGTTTTAAGCTCAACTGTATCCCCTTCTTTGACCTCATATGAAGGAATATTAAATTTTTTCCCATTCAAAAGAACATGACCATGTACAATATACTGCCTTGCAGCAGCTCTTGAAGGAGCAAGCCCACCAAGATACAAAACATTATCTAATCTTAACTCAAGTATTCTTAACAACTCCAAACCTTTATCTAAATTACTTACTTTTGCCCTTCTATTTGCTTCAACATATACATTCTTAAATTGCTTTTCTCTTAATCCATATATTCTTTTTACTTTCTGCTTTTCTCTTAGCTGTAAACCATAGTTTGAAAGCCTCACTCTCTTTGCACTTCCATGTTGACCAGGAGGAAAAGGCTTTCTCTTTATCCCAGCCTTCTCTGAAAAAGATCTAGAACCTTTTAAATTAAGGTTTACACCCTCTCTTCTACTTAATCTTTCTTTTGGTCCTGTATATCTAC
>CAZQHF010000061.1:0-3216 GCA_964593535.1 uncultured Candidatus Saccharibacteria bacterium | reverse complement strand
ATATCTTAACTTTCTCCCTTTGTCTGGGGTGCCACAAACACATCTGGGCAAAAGGAAAAGGTTAAGATATTTATATATTTATGGTAGAATATTAAGGGGAAGCATCTGTATGCTCGTCGGTTTTATCCATAAACGGCAGTTCATGGATAATACCGGGGTCGGTTGGGGCAGTACCGATCCCCTTTTTCTTTTTATTTGACTTCTTATATGTAATTCAATATACTAAAAAAGTATTGGGTTATTTGCCCAAAGTTTTATTATTAATTTCCCTGTTTTATACATTTATGGTAAACAAAACAAAAAGCATTAAAGAGTATGAGGAAATGACTCTTGCTCAGCTTCGTGTTGAAGCAAAGAAGCATGGTTTAGAAGATTTTATGGAGCTTCAAAAAAGAGAACTTATATTTGAAATATTGAAAAAGATAACTGCGGATGAGGGATATATCTTTGTAGAAGGTATATTAGATGTTCAGAAGGATGGAACTCATGGAATACTGAGAACAGATGGACTACTTCCTAGTGACAACGATGTATATATTTCTGGGTCGCAGATAAAGAAATTTAGTCTAAGGACAGGAGATGTTGTGACTGGACCTGCAAGACTTCCAAAAGATAAAGAGAAGTACTTGAGTCTGCTTAGAGTTGATACTGTCTATGGCAGACCTGCTCTTGAAGCTGCAAATAGGCCTCAGTTTATGAAAATGACCCCTATATTCCCTAATAGACAGATAAAGTTGGAAACTGCTCCAGACATTATATCTACAAGAATTATTGACCTTCTTGCTCCAATCGGATTTGGACAAAGGTCCATGATTGTATCTCCTCCTAAAGCAGGAAAAACATGGCTTCTTAAAGATATTGCGAATGGAATTGCTCAGAATAACCCTAAAGCAAAGTTAATGGTTGTTTTAGTTGGTGAAAGACCTGAAGAAGTAACTGATATGAAAAGATTTGTAAAAGGGGAGGTTTATGCCTCTAACTTTGATGAGCTTCCTGAACATAACTGCAGAGTCGCGGAAATGGCTCTTCAGAAAGCTATGTGTATGGTTGAGTGGGGGGAGGATGTAATTATTTTAATGGATAGTATAACAAGGCTAGCAAGAGCATATAACATTACAATGCCGACCTCTGGTAAAACACTTTCAGGAGGTTTTGATCCTGTTGCACTGTATCCTCCTAAGAGATTCTTTGGTGCTGCAAGAAATTTTGAAGAAGGCGGGAGTCTTACAATTATTGCTACTGCTTTGGTAGATACAGGTAGTAGAATGGATGATTTGGTATATGAGGAGTTTAAGGGTACAGGGAATATGGAGCTCCACTTAGATAGAACACTTGCTAATAGGAGAATATATCCTTCAATAGATGTAACAAAATCAGGAACTAGAAATGAAGAGCTTTTGCTTAGTAAAGATGTCTTAAATCAATCATGGAGAATTAGAAGAATGCTTGAGATTCTTGACCAAAATGAGAATCCTACAGAGGTTTTAATCAGTCAGCTTAAAAAGACAAAATCTAATGAGGAGTTCCTTGCAACATTGCATGAGGCATAATTTGATATAATGTATCATTATTAGAGCCTTCTTTATCTATGGAAGTAAATAAACAGGAAAACAGAATCGGCGGATTGGGCTTTAGGGAGCTGGTATTAAGTTCCCTTGAAACAGATACTGAGAGTGCAGGAATACTCTTAGATAGTGATATCACAGATGAAGAGGAATTAACTATTTTTCACAGATGGTTTAACTCTGTTACAAGGAAATTTAATCCTCAAAAAAACTTTCTTGCTTTTATTATTGATTTTTTTGAATATTTATTTGCAAGATTAAGAGTACTATGGGTTCTTATATCTGTTTTTTTTGAAATAATCGGAGATAGTTTTGAGAATCTTAAAGATGGTATTGTTAAGAGAATGTTTTGGGGGAGAGGTTCCTTTCTTAAATATGCAGTACAAATTGCTACAATAATAGTTGTAGTTATACTTAGCATATCATATATATATAGAGCCCCTAGTATTGTTAATGCTAATGGAGAAGAGTTAGACTACATCTCTGTTGCAGAGGGTGATGTTTTAGCAATGAATGCTACTCTTAATACTACAATTCCTAAGGATAGAGAGAGAAGGGGGATAGAGGAGTATACTGTTATGAATGGTGATACTCTTAGTACAATTGCTGCTAAGTATGAAGTTTCAGTGCAGACAATAAAGTGGGCAAATAATTTGACATCTGATATGGTAAAACCAGGTCAGAAGCTTGAAATTCCTCTTACAGATGGAGTTTTAGTTACTGTTAAGAAAGGTGATACATTATCTTCACTTGCTAAAAAGTATTCTGGGAATGAGCAGGCTATTGCTGATTTCAATCTGTTAGATTATCCATTTATACTTTCAGAGGGTCAAAAGCTTGTTATTCCAGAAGGAAAAATGCCTGCACCTCCTAGACCAGTATATGCTGCTACTCCAAAAACATATGTTTCAGGCTCTACAAGTTCTGTTAAGTCATATTCTATTGGTGTAGCAGATCCCTCGGTTGGTAAGTTTTTAGGATGGCCAGTTGCAGGAGGAAGTGCAAAAATAAGTCAAAATTATAAAGGGAGATTGCATACTGGGATAGATATTGCTGATAAAAATTTGCCTAACATCTTAGCAGCTGCAGATGGTACGGTTATCTTTGCCGGTTGTTCAAGTGTATGTCCGCCTTTGGGTTCTACATATGGTGGAAGAGAATATGCCTGGGCTATTCAGATAGATCATGGAAATGGATATACTACATGGTATGCACATTTAAAAAATATATATGTTCGAAGTGGGCAGACTGTAAAAAGAGGGCAGGTAATAGGACAGATGGGTTCAACTGGGAGGTCTACAGGACCTCACCTGCATTTTGAATTGAGAAAAGGTGTTAAATGGGGGACTGATGTTAATCCTCGTCTGTATACTACTTGGTAATTTGGGGCTCATAGTTTAGTTGGGAGAATATCGCATTCGCATTGCGAAGGTCGCCGGTTCAACTCCGGCTGAGTCCATGTATTTTAATATTTTGGGCCTGTAGCTCATCTGGCTAGAGCGTATCGCTGGCAGCGATAAGGTAAGGGGTTCAAGTCCCCTCAGGTCCACATTTTAATAATTGTAGAAATAGAATATAATGAGAAAGTTAAATTAGTATTTTTCATATATGCAAAAGAAAAATAATAAGGTACTTCCTCTTTTAATTGTTA
>CAZQHF010000060.1:0-3217 GCA_964593535.1 uncultured Candidatus Saccharibacteria bacterium | reverse complement strand
ATATTAACAAGATGCTAGATCTAGGAGGTTTAAATGATGAAAGTGTAGATAAGGAATTACATTTTCTAATTAAGCAATGCTCTAATTTAAATGTAAAATTGGGAGCTATAAAAGAGTATAATTCACTTAGGAAGAGAATTATTCAGAGAGAAGAAGTAAACCTTAAATCTGAAGTAAATCTAAATAGTGTCTTAAAAGAGTTAAAAGATCTATCAACAGAAGAGTTAATGAAAAGGTGTTAAATTAAGGAATAAAAGAATGAGTAATTTACAAGATTTATATGGCTCCCTCCTTGGGACTCAAGTGGGTATTTTTGCAATCATTGTTGGTGTCTTACTAGTATATTTTCAAATCATTTACAGCCAATTCTCTTATGATTATCTCAAGAAGACTTTTTTCAATAAATTTCTGCTTCTATATATTCTTCTAAGCCTTCTGAGTATATTTATGACTATTATCCCTTGGTATCTACTTGCCATTTCCACTTATGATTTTTTCCCAAATCTAGATTTAAATTCTATCCAAGTAATCTCTAATAATTACTTCCCATTATTTTGTATTGTTGTTTTTGTTTTGTCAGTCTTGATGTTCTTCATATATCTTTTAAAGGTCTTTAAGTATCTCAATCCACAGGATGGAATAGCCTTAATATGCAACAATATAAGTTATGAAGATATTAGAGATTTTCTATTCCAAAAATATGATTTACAGATTCCTTGGGACCAAGATTTGCACCAGATAAGAATTACATTAGATGGTGAGAATATCTCTGATGAAGAGTTAAAGAAATCTGAGAAATTACAAGAGGAGGCTAGAGTTAGAGAAGCCGTTAATAATAAACTTGTCTCTGACATTAGAGAGAGAGTTGCTGGGAAAGCTGACCCATTTGACCCAATAAAAGGTTTTATCTTTCAATTTATTCAAAGATTTGATCTGATTGCATTAGAAAAGACTAACAAACATCTGATTAAGAAGTTTGAAGAATTTGTAAATACTGTTACTCCAGTTTCAGAGAAGTGGAAACCTGAAGATGGCTTGGTTGAGAAACTTGTTAAACATTATTTATCTCTAATTGAATCTGCAATTGAAGTCTCAGGTAAGCAAAATCTAGAATCTGGAAAGAATCTTTTAATAAAATTAAGCTATGAAGTACTAATCATTCTACTAAAGGAGGGATACTTCAATGAGAGTTTAATCATCATTGTTTTTTGGGAGAGATTTCTCAAGAATGAAGAAGACCTCTCCGCACTTTCTTTTGATCAGATAATGCAATATTTTAGGAATTTAAAAGAATATTTATTAGAGTCTTCAACTAATTCTGAGGAGATAGAAAAATTTATAGAAGAAGTTTCAAAGTCTCTTGGTGGAATATGTTACAGACTATTGGATAATGCTTCTTTTGAAACTAAAGTTTATGTAACAAATATTGAAGATTCTGACAAACTAAGCAGTTGCCTCTTTTCAATATTAGAAATAGGAGATTTCTATGAAAAGAATCCTTCATTTTACCCATTGTTTTATTATGATACTTTAAAAAGCATTGCTGAGAAATCAGGGAAAATGCTCAGTACAGAATATGAGGACAAGGAAGTGCCAGAGTTTTTTAGGCATTTGTTTTCTGAGATTTCTTATAATATTAGGAAACTTGCAGAGATACAGATATCTTCAAATAGCCCACATAGTGCAGCCCTTTCTGTAATCAGATTGAAGGAAATATATTTTGTATTAAAGAAGTATAACTTAGATTATCAAGCTCATGAGATATTGCAAGAGATTGTCCCATTGGCATTTTATTCTTATGTATACAAAGTTGACAATGATTCTTTAGTTGGAGGGAATCTAAATAACTTCTTAATAGACTTCATATCTGAGACGGGAGAAAACATTGATAAAGAAGTGAGGGAACAATCCATTAGCAATCACAATTTAGATTATACTAAAGTCTGGAAATTTGTGAGGAAGATTGGTAAGGCATTAAACACCAATTTTGGATTTATGTTTGAACCCACAAGCGGAGAAGACTATCCAACAAATGATATTAGAAGAAAGACAACTGTATGGTCATAAGTTTATTATTTCCCTTAAACATAGTAAAATAAGCCAACATGGATATAGTAACTAAAGAAACATTTAAGACTAAAGTACAGAAACTAGTAGAACAATTTTCTGATAATGAGCCGTACTATAAATCCTCCAAATACAAAGAAGATGAATTAAGACAAGAATTTATCAATCCATTTTTCAAAGCATTAGGTTGGGATATGGATAATGAGCAAGGATTTGCACCTCAGTATAGAGAAGTAATCCATGAAGATAGAATAGAGATAGAGGGTAAGCCCAAAGCACCAGACTATGCATTTAAAGTGGGTAGTGATAGAAAGTTTTTTGTAGAAGCAAAAGCATCTTCAGTTAGAGTATTTTCAGAAATAGACCCGGCATTCCAATTAAGAAGATATGCCTGGAGTGGACAATTACCAGTATCAATCCTAACAGACTTTGAAGAGTTTTCAATATATGACACTACAATAGAACCAAAGCATACGGATAAATCATTTGTAGCCAGAGTTAAATACATCAACTATAAAGACTATCTTAAAGAAGCAGACTATCTTTGGGATACATTTTCCAAAGAAGCAGTTTGGAAAGGATCTTTTGATAAGTTTGCTAAAAGAGAGAAGAAGGGGAGTCAATTAGTAGACAAATCATTCTTAAAAGAAATAGAACTCTGGAGAGATTTAGTTGCCAAGGATGTAGCTAGTAATAACAATTTGAACATCTATGAACTTAACTCTGTTGTTCAGAAATTTATTGATAGAATCATATTCCTAAGGATAGCAGAAGATAGGGGTGTAGAGTCCTATGAGACCCTCAGAAGTGCAGTAAAGTCTCCTGATACTTATTCACAACTCTTAAAGATATTCAGTAGAGCAGATGAGAAATACAACAGTAGCTTGTTTGATTTAAAAAAGGATGAACTATCTACAAAGATTAAAATCTCTGATAAGACATTAGATAGGATATTAAACAACCTTTACTATCCTAAATCTCCATATGAGTTTTCAGTTATTGGTGTAGATATTCTTGGTAGTGTATATGAGCAGTTCCTAGGAAAGGTAATAAGACTAACCAAGGGTGGTAATGCGGTAATAGAGGAGAAGCCAGAAGTTAAGAAAGCAGGTGGAGTATATTACACACCTCAGTATATTGTTGATTACAT
>CAZQHF010000059.1:2153-3301 GCA_964593535.1 uncultured Candidatus Saccharibacteria bacterium | reverse complement strand
TCTCTTGTTCCTGTTCCTGCTTTTGAAATTTGGATATTTATACTATTGTTTGTTGTATCTTCATCTAAACAAGTTTCGCATAAATCAATTCCTGTTATTGTTGCTGTTATCTTATAGTTTCCATTTCCCATTTCTGCAATATTTTCTTCAAATGTTTCTTTTGATAAAACAATATGTTCTCTTGAAAAGCTTCTTGTTAAGTCTCCTGTTATTTGGTATAATATATTAACTTTATTTTCAATATTGTTGTTGCTCTGCACTGTGAGTTTCAGGACTGTTCCATCTGTTTTAGGTTCTGCAACTAATCTTGTTAATGCAATGTCTTTTGCTGTTGTTCTTATTTCTTGTTCACTAACTGCTGCTCCTCCTTCAATTGGACAAGAGAAGTTTGCTTGGTGAGTTTTCAAGAAATCATTTAATTCTTTTATTTTCTTTATTGTTTCAATTGTAAATTGCACACTATCACAATAGATATAGTTGTCTATTGTGTCACAAGTGTTTTCTGATATGACACTATCATTCCAACTCCAATCATATTTAATTCTTGGAACTGCTTTTACTCCTGTTAGTCCAACTTTGTTTCCTAATACACAATTAGGTATTGGTTGTGATTGTCTTTTTTCTTCATAAGGATTAATTGCATTAAAGACTAATTGGAATTTTTGATTAAATGTATCCAAACTGCTTGCCTTTACTTCTGGTATGTCTGTGCTTCCAGATGTTTTGTAATCAGTATCATAATCATAATTGTTTCCTAAAACATTTAATATTCTTGTAAATGGTTCTTCTGCTTCTGTTTGTATTATTCCTCCTGTGTTTTTGAATCTTAGTTCCATTTCTTGATTTTTTAATTTTCTTTCTGTTTTATTTGTTAATGATTTCACAGCTAGTTTTTCAACAGTTATATCACTACTTAAGATTTCAGAATCATATAATTTGATATTTGTTATTTCATTATCTACTACAATTTTATTGACTGTTTGTGAACCTTCATCATAGTTTGGATTTAATATTTTGTCTAAAATTTGCAATCCTGCCAATGCCAATACAGGTGCAAATGAAAACTGTCCTGTGCTTTTAATATATTCATCGAGTTTATCGCCATATTCTTTGTTTACTGCTTCAGTACCTGTTTTTGTATTTGTATA
>CAZQHF010000059.1:0-2143 GCA_964593535.1 uncultured Candidatus Saccharibacteria bacterium | reverse complement strand
TGCAAATGAAAATCCTCCTGTCCCAGTTTCTGCCAATGAAAACTGTGCTGTAGTGTCACTTATATTTGAGCCTGTTGTTGTTCCACTATTAGAAGTTCCAGGAGATTTAATTTCTTTTTCCCATTCTGTTTCTAATTTTTTCTTTTCTATTTCTGAACTTGTTTTCTTTTTAACACTTTCTAATATTTTATTAGCTTTATCATCATCTCCGGACTGTTTTGCAGTAATCCATTGAGCTTTTAATTCATCCATAGTTGGTTCTTTTGAATTTATTCCTAAAACATCTCCAGTAATTGAACTTTGTCCAGTCACATTTTTGTAAATATCATAACCTATGGCTGTGATTGCTCCACCTAAAAGAATCTTTCCAATATCTAAACCTTCTTTTTCTCTCCAATAAAGATTTACTTGCATTTCTTTTTGATAACAACTATTTTCCAGATAAGCATCCTGATATCCGTCATTTCCCTTGTTTGGATCGTCATATATGTTGAATTCATATTGAGAGAGATTCAAACATTCATGTAATATACGAGCTTTAACAGTATTCAAATATCTATTATCTGCTTGAGCATAAGTTTTTCCATTAATTTTTATATTATATTGTCCAGGAATACTTCTTCCTGCAAACACAGTTATTACTGCTGTTTCATTTTCTTTTAGTTTAACTGCTGTTTTGTCTATTTCTATTCCTTGAATTTCTAATTTCAAGTCAGCTGAACATCCTCTAGCCTCAATTGTAAATGTGTCTTGTTTATTAGGCAAGATATAAAGAACAGGTTTATCAATAACTATACAATCTTTTAAATTAGCAACTTTAATATCCAAATCTGTTTGGGCAATTATTTCCTCATTTCCTTTATCAGTTGCATTCCAAGCTTTAAATTCTAATTGAGCTTCTCCTGTTCCTGTTATTCCACCATAAGGAGAAAATGTAATTATAACAGTTTGACTTTCTCCTGCTTTTAATTCAGTCATAAACTTCTGGTAATAAGCTGAAAGATTATATGATGCTCCAGCATCAACAGATAAAGTTCCTAATTCATTTCCAGTCCATTTAACTTTTCCAGCAATATCTTTTATTGCAATTGGAGTGTCGTTTATTGTACAATCATTTCTCAATTCATATTCCAGAGTAATAGGTTGTCCTTCAGTTGTAAATTCAATATTTTGTTTATTTATTACTAAACAAGCTGGATTATCAACTCCTTTTCCCAGAGTCAAAGAAACATTAAATGGAATTTCCTGCTCCCAGAGAATAGTGTCTGACTCCAAAACAATTATCAGAGTTCCAGTTGTGCTTAGTGGTTCATCTGTTTGTCTAGGATAAGCTTTGAAAACAATATCTATATCATCTTTTATTTCTTGTCCTGAATAAGATGCATTTAGCCAGTTTTCCATAGCTTCTATATCAACAATTCTTCTGTCTGCATCTTCTATTCTAAATTCTTTTATAACAAGAGGTATTGTTCTGTTTTTCAAAGTAATTGTTTTTTGTCCTTCATTTTCAGTCAAAACATTTATGCTTATTCCAATTTTATCTGGGGCTTCTAAAACTTTATTGTCAACTTCAATATCTTTTTCAAATGTAGCATAATTAGGTTTTCTTGCTTCTATTGTTAGTTTTTCTCCTGGTTGTTGTCCTGGAACTCTTATTTTTACATATCCCATTGAGTTAGTTGTTCCGGAAGCAATTACATCCTCATATTTATCCCTTATGTATACTTTAGCATCACTAATCTCTAAACTATCTTTTTTCAAACTAATTTCTAATTCAGTTTCTGTTCCAGAAGCTAAAAACTCAGGCTCAATAATTGCAGACATTTCTTTTTCTGCTGAAACATTAAATGCAATTGTTTTTTCATAAACTATTTTTTGCAAACTTCTTATTTCTATTTTTATTTGGTTTCCACCTTCTTTTTCAGTCAATAAAGTTAATAGTCCATTTATTGTCTGATTTTTAGTAAAATCTCCTATACTTATCCAGTCTGTTTCATTTTTTCCTAAATCTCTATTTTCTCCTATATTTGTTCCTCCATAAACAGAGTAATCTTTAATTTGTATATTGTCTGTGCTTACTTTTATTTCTGCATCAGGATATTGACTGTTTCCAGAATTCAATATATTGAAACTCATTGAATAA
>CAZQHF010000058.1:0-3376 GCA_964593535.1 uncultured Candidatus Saccharibacteria bacterium | reverse complement strand
AATCCAATTGTTTATTTGAGATTTGCTTCTGTTTATGAGGAATTTGAAAACCCAGAAGAGTTTTATGAATTTCTTGGAAAAATATTGAAAAAGGGGGAGAACAATGAGACAGCCAGATAAAATAATTAAAAGAGATGGAACAGAAGAAGGATTTGATAAAAAGAAAATAACAATTGCTTTGCATAAAGCAATGTCTTCTATTGGAGAACCTAATTGGGATTTGGCTGAAGAATTAACTGAGAAAGTTGTTAGAGTTTTAGGAAGAAGATTTACTGAAAGAAATCCTAATATTGAAGAGATTCAAGATATTGTTGAAGATATAATAATTGCTGAGAATTTATCTGATTTAGCTAAAGAATATATTTCATACAGAAGAAAAAGAAATGAAATTAGAGAAATAAGTAAAATGTTTGGAGATATGGAAGTTATTGAAGGATATTTAAAAGAAACAGATTGGATGGTAAAAGAAAATAGTAATATGACTTTTAGTTTGCAAGGTTTGAATTTTCATATTTCTTCTAAATTGATATCTAGATATTGGTTAAAGAAAATTTATCCTATAAAATTAAGTAAACTACATAGTGATGGAGATTTCCATTTGCATGATTTAGGAATATTAGGACCTTATTGTGTTGGTTGGGATTTGAAAGATTTGCTTTATAGAGGGTTTAAAGGAGTTCGTGGGAAAATTGAAAGTCGCCCAGCAAAAAGATTAAGGAGTGCAACAGGACAAATTGTTAATTATTTTTATACTTTACAAGGAGAAGCAGCTGGAGCTCAAGCTTTTTCTAATTTTGATAGTTATTTGGCTCCTTTTATAAGATATGATGGATTAGATGAAAAAGGAGTTAGGCAGATAATGCAGGAGTTTTTGTATAATATGAATGTTCCTACAAGAGTTGGATTTCAATGTATGTCTGAAGACACAGAGATATTAACTCCTGATGGATGGGCAGGATATAATGATTTGGAAAAAGGAGATGTAATAAAGACATTTAATATTCAAACTGGAGAAATTGAAGACAAACCAATTAGAAACTTATTCAAAAGAGAATATGAGGGACAAATGTATAGTTTGAAAAACAGAATACAAGAGCAATTGATAAGTCCTGAACATAGAGTGGTTAGAAAAAAGTTTAATGGAGGATTTACTCTTGAGAAAATTGAAGATATTGAAAAAATGAAATCTCCGTTTATAATTCCAGTTGCAGGAGAAAACAAAAAGAAAGATATCAAAATAAAAGATGAAGAAATTAAATTATTGGCTTGGATTGTTGCTGAAGGAAGTATTGAAAATTATAAGAAACACAGACATTCAAGCAGAATCAGTATTTATCAATCAAAAATAGTTAATCCAAAAAATTACTCTGAGATAATTGGATTATTGAAAAAAATGAAACTTAAATATAGTGAGAGAGATTCTGCTCCTGCTTTGGGAAATAGTGTAAAGATGATTAGGTTGAATGCAGAATCATCAAAAAAGATTCACAAACTATTTGGAACAAAAGAAAGTTTAGGGTTTGTTCCTTCTGTTTTGTTGAATATGAGCAAAAGACAATCGAAATTATTTTTAGATACTTATTTGAAAGCAGATGGATTTGAAGATTGTAAAATAAGTACAACTAAAATTGAGATATTAGATGGATTGCAACAGATTGCAGTAAATTCTGGATATGGGTTTACTGTTTTAGAAAGAAAACCAACAATTGGAAAAAAAATGATTTATGTTTTAAGATTGATTAAGCATAAAGAAACATATATACAAAGAATTGAAAAAGTTAGATATAAAGGAATTATTTGGTGCCCAAACACAGATAATGAAACTGTTATTGCAAGAAGAAACGGAAAAGTGTTTATTACTGGAAATACTCCATTTACAAATATAACTATGGATTTGACTATGCCTAAGATGATGAGTGAAGAACCAGTTATAATCGGTGGAGAATTTAAAGATGAAGTTTATGGAGACTTTCAAGAAGAAATGAATCTCTTGAACAAAGTATTTGCTGACTTAATGATGGAAGGAGATGCAAAAGGAAGAGTTTTCAGTTTTCCAATTCCAACATATAATATAACTAAGGATTTTGATTGGGATAATGAGATTGTAGATAAAATAATGGATATGTCTTCTAAATACGGAATTCCTTATTTTTCTAATTTTGTTAATTCAGATATGAGTCCAGAAGATGCAAGAAGTATGTGTTGTCGTTTAAGATTAGACAACAGAGAATTGAGAAAAAGAGGAGGAGGATTGTTTGGAGCAAATCCTTTAACAGGAAGTCTGGGAGTTGTAACAATTAATATGCCTAGATTGGGATATTTATCTAAAGATGAAAATATGTTTTTTGAAAAATTAGATAGTTTGATGGATAGTGCAAAAGAATCTTTAATTTTGAAAAGAAAAATAATTGAAAAATACACAGAAAGAGGATTATATCCTTATTCAAAATATTATTTGCAGGGCATGTATGATAGTGAAAAAGAATATTGGAAAAATCATTTTTCAACAATTGGATTGAATGGAATGAATGAAGCTTTACTCAATATGTTTGGTGTTAATATTGCTTCAAAAGAAGGAAAAAAATTTGCTGAAAAAACACTTGAACATATGAGAGATAGACTAGGAGATTATCAAGCAGAAACTGGTTCTTTGTTTAATTTAGAAGCAACTCCTGCTGAAGGAACTGCTTATAGATTTGCAAGAGCAGACAAAATGAAATATAAAGATATAATTACTGCAAATGAAGATTCAGTTAGAAAAGGAATGTCTCCTTATTATACTAATTCTACACAATTGCCTGTTGGATATACCTCTGATATATTTGAAGCTTTAGATATACAGGATAGTTTGCAAACTAAATATACAGGTGGAACTGTATTCCATGGATATATTGGAGAGCAAATTGAGGATTCAGAAGTTACTAAAAAATTAGTTAAGAAGATTGCATATAATTACAATCTTCCATATTATACAATAAGTCCTACATTTAGTATATGTCCTATACATGGATATGTTGCAGGAAATCATCCTTATTGTCCTCATAAACATAGTGATGAGGAATTACAAAAACATGGAACTGAGGTGAATGAATGACTAAAAAAATAAAATGTGAAGTATGGACTAGGATAGTTGGATATCTTAGACCTGTAGATCAGTGGAATGAAGGAAAAGCATCTGAGTTTTTAGATAGGCAGACATTTAAAATGCCTTCTAATGAGAATTTGGAATCCAAGCAATCTGAAAAAATAGAGATAAAAGTGTGAATTAAATGCAGATTGCTGGATTTCAAAAAAGTTCTTTTATTGATTATCCTGGTTTGATTTCGTCTGTTGTTTTTACTTCTGGTTGTAATTTTCATTGTTTGTATTGTCATAA
>CAZQHF010000057.1:0-3406 GCA_964593535.1 uncultured Candidatus Saccharibacteria bacterium | reverse complement strand
ATTAAATAATAAATACGCTTTCGCAGAATAAAATATGGAATAATAACTTTCAGATATTACCTCATTAAAGAAAGTTTTATCTAATGCAATTCCAAGCATATTTTTTAATTCATTCTTAATGGAGATATCAAAATTAGCTTTTGCCAAAACAAGATTATTTTCTGCTCTAATAAGATAAATTTTCCATTCTGAAGCCATTTGAAATTGCCTCCTTTACAATTAAATAATACCTATCCGAATTTCTAAATATTAGACGATTTTTAAAAACTTCTTTTCCAAAATCCGGTTCTTTAGATAATAACATTTTCTTAAAATCATCATAACTAAAAGCAACAACATGAACTTCAGGAGTAAAAAGCATTGTTTGATTTTCCATTAGTTTTTGCTTTTGAACAACATCATCTTTTGTTATTATTACAAGATCTAAATCAGATTTTTTTGTTTGCGTGCCTTTTGCATAGCTTCCTGTAACAATGAGTATATCATCTAAAAAAGAATCAAATTCAAGAATCTTGTCTATATTGGGTATTTTTCTTTTAAATGCTTCTTCTTTTTCTATAAAACTTAAAATAGATATTGTTTCTTTGCTTAAATGTATTTCACAAATGCTCGAAGGACCTAATTTTTTTATCATAATAATATTTTCCTTTTCAAGTTCTTTTACTGCATTAAATATTTTTGGGTATGGTTTTTTTAAGTTAAGAGATATTTCTCTAATGCTTGAATTTAAGAAAAGATTTTTTCTATAATAATTCAAAATTTCAATTTTATTTTTTGTGATTTTTACCATATTATACCCTTTTAGGTATTATATTATACCCAATAAGGTATATAAACCTTTCGTTTAAGCAACGAGTAAACCCTGAAATAAAAAAAAACAAAAAACCACTAATTCTTCTTAGCCTTTAACAAATCCCTAATCTCAGTTAAAAGCACTTCCTCTTTTGGTGGTGCACTAGGCTTTGCTTCTTCCTTTTTCTTAAGAGAATTAATCCCTTTAATAAGCATAAAGATCGCAAAGGCAATTATCACAAAATCAATAATTACATTCAAAAAGGCACCATACCTAATAGCAACCTCTGCTGTATCAACTGTCGCTTCCTTTAAAATAATTCTAAGCTCCTTAAAATCAACCCCGCCAAGCAAAAGCCCGATAGGTGGCATGATTACATCGTTTACAAGTGATGAAATCACCTTGCCAATAGCCCCGCCAATAACCACGGCAACGGCTAGGTCTATCACATTACCCTTAACGGCAAATTCCTTAAATTCCTTTATGAGTCCCATGTTAAAACCCCCTTTTTAATAACATAAGAGATCTGGAGTTTAATTATTTTTCTACTAAGCGCCAAACAAATTCCATTAGCTTTAAATATAAAATAATCAAAAGAGCACCTATAATGGGCGTATCCATCAAAGTTCAAAGCAAGTTAGGCATCGTAGTGTTTATCTTAATATTCTTCTTACCAGTATCGCTTGGGATTATAATAAACCTAACAGATAGAGCGCAAAGGGATTACTCGCTGGAAAACGCAGATATTAACATTCTGCTGGATCCTGATGGCTCTGCGTACATTGAAGAAGTAATAAACTACAGATTCAAGGGCTGTTACAAAGAGGTTTATAGAGTGCCCTCCTTATCATCATCTCCTACTGCACCCTACTACCTAAGAAATATCTGGGGCTACTGCGAGCCTGAATGCGAAATTCACAATCGAGGGTATGAATTCGCGGGCTCATACGATAAAATCTGCGATACAGATGTTTCATTCCATATAAACATGGATGTAGCAAACGCAATTAGTAAAGGCGAAGACCTAACCCAGTTTCACTATAAGGTTTGGGGAACGGAATGGGATAAGCCTTTAAAAAGGTTAAACTCAACAATTACATTCCATGAAAAAGCAGTAATTACAGATGTTTTCTTCAATCCTTACGGGATAGTTAAGGATTACAAAATAGATAAAAACAAAATCTCATTTAACGCAGAAAACCTAAAAGATTTTCTTGAGATTCGAGTTGTTATGACAAAGGATTCCTTTGCCTTTGAAGAAAACCACAATTACACAAGAGAACTTGTGCTTAAAGAACAAGAGAAATATGAAAAAAACTATATTCTTTTTCAAAATGTCTTAATGATAGGTTTTCCTTTAGTGATAATCTTTTTGTTTGTTATTAGCTATTTTCTATACAAAAAATACGGTAAAGAACTCGGAAAAATCAGCAAGTACTACTACGAAAGAGAGCCTTATGAGGGGCTTAAGCCGTATCAGGCAAATTTCATCGCACATAGTAGCGTTGGAAAACTAATTGGTAGGGTAGACTCCGATGCAATCCTTGCCACACTTTTAGACCTTGTAAGAAGAAAGCACATAGCAATAGATAGCACAAAGATCCCAAAACTGCCCATACCATTCATAAACAGATTCATAAAAAATCCTATTCAGTTCACATTCAAAGAGGTACGTAAGGATGGATTATCCGAGCCAGAAAAACTAGTTTATAACTTCTTCAAGGGGTTTGCGACTAACGGGGTTTTGCTCTGGAATGATTTCGAATACGAAATTCGCTCTACAACTAATGCAAAAAAGCTTGCTAGGTTCGCCGAAAAATTTGAAAAGGAAATAAAAAAGGAAATGGAGCCAAAAAACTACTTTGACAACAAAGGGCACAAGATATTTTTAGGGATTTGCTTCCTTGTAATGGCCCTCTCATTTGTTCTAATCGGAAGTAGCTTAAATTTCTTATCAACAGAACTAAAACAACTCTATCCTTACCTAAACTATCTTATCCCTTTAGCAGCAACCACACTAGTAATTAGCATTATTGGGGTTTTAATACCTAATCATATCTTTGGTAGGTTCACCAAAAAAGGATTTGATATCTACAAAAAAACACTTGCATACAAGCGTTTTATAACAAACCTCACATACCTAAAAAAGTATCCCCCGCAATCCATTGTTATCTGGGAAGAGCATTTAATCTTTGCAACAGCTTTAGGAGTCGCCGAAACGGTCTCAAAAAAGCTAAGGCTTGTAGTTCCAGATATGTTTGAAAGTGATTTAAGTTCCTTAGGATCAGTTTACAAAGCAGGCTTTATTTCAAGATTTAGTAGTACGTATTCCTCTGTAACGAATAGCTCCTCATCAAGCAGTGGAGGTGGAAGCTTTGGTGGTGGAGCAGGAGGTGGCGGTGGTGGTGGCGGCGGTGGCGCCCGATAAAGATGAGGTTTGCGAGGATTTAAAACCCCTATCTAGGCCCCGAAAAAGACCCAATGCTAGCCAAGTTACACCTACAACCTCTTAAAGAAAAAAAATAACTAAGCCTTATACGAGTTTCTCACGGGTGCAAGTATCTTTCTTAGATAGTTCCCAACACTTGCCTTAAGATCCATTGGATGAACCTG
>CAZQHF010000056.1:0-3692 GCA_964593535.1 uncultured Candidatus Saccharibacteria bacterium | reverse complement strand
GACATTGATTTAATTCTTTTATTAATCAAAACATTTATAATTAATTCTTTTGCTTGGTTTAAAGTAATCTCTTGTTTTGAAAGTTTTTGCAATGTTTCTGCAGATTCTCTCCATAGAAACGGAAGTTTTGAAGATATTGTTAAAAGAGAAAGAGAGATAGTGTATTCATTTATGAAGATAGTATGCAGAGATGAAATTGTATCAAGTAGCTCAGTTATATCTCCAATGTTGTTTCCATTTAAAGGAATTTTAACTCTTGACATCTCAGATTCCAGATTAACTCCTTGTATTGTTTGTATCATGCTTGTACTAAATCATTTTAGATATGTACTCTTGAATTGTAACTGCTACTCTTACTACCTCTCCTTCACCAACTTTGTAGTGAAGTCTCAGCCCAGGATTATAATTTATTTCATTTACAGCACATTTCGCAGGTTTTGTTATGTCCTGTGTAATTATATCAACACCTCCAAACTTTGCTCCTATTGCATGGACTGCATTTACAGCAATATCTTTGTAGTATTGATGTGTTTGTGATGCACACTCCTGAGTAGTTCCTCCTGTTGTGAGATTACAGTTGTATCTAAGTATTACTTCTTCGTTTTCTTTAGGGATATATTTAAGACTGATACCTTTATTCTCAAGTCTTTGATAGACTTCATTATCAATACGAATTGGCTTCATAAGATTCTTTTTTCTTTCTGTATTTTTCTTTTTTATTAATGTTTGTATATTATCTTTTCCATTGCCGACAACGAAAGCTGGTTTTCTTCTTACAATACCAATTACCCTATTTCCAAGTACTAGAAGTCTATAATTATCACCTTCTACAAACTCCTCACCAATTACTTTATGACTTCCCTTTGATGCAGAAAGCGCTGTATTAAATGCATTAATAACTTGTTTTTTATTCTGTGGGAGTAGTGACACGCCGATTCCACCTAACTGCTGTGAAGGCTTAATTACAATATTTTTATACTCCTTAAAAAACCTCAATGCATCATCTTTATTATTTAGTGTAACTTGTTTAGGAACTGGAATACTGAAAGAAGAGAGTATCTTATTTGTAAGATTCTTTCTTTTAGCTATTGTTGTACTTGGTGTATTTGTAAGTGGAGTAGCAGTATTTATTATATACCAGTGTTTATTTTCTGTTTCAAACTTTGCAAGAAGGCCATGTACTAAAACAGTATATTTTATATTTAACTCATCTGCTGCTTCTATGTAGTAGGCAAGATGTACATTTCCTGCTTCTTTTAAATATTGTTCGTATGATTTTGCCATATGTTCAGTATATATTAAAATGTATTGCTTGTATCTATTAAGTAACCTGCAAGATCGGTCTTACCAATAATTACTGGTTGGGAGATATCAGAAATTTCAGTTGATATGAACTCAGTAATTTTTATCTGATCTTCTATTTTGATTGGAATATCAAATACAGGTCTTACTTTTATTTCCCCGTTTTCTATGATTTTTGCAAGTCTTTTTATGCTGCTATTCTTTATTATCTCTCCTTCATTTTTATCGATGAAATCCTGAGCATCTTTAAGACTTTCAAATTTCTGAGGTATTCCATATTTTTCAAATAGTTTATGGTCATTAAAATATCCAATTCTATTGGCAAGTTTTGAATCAATTCTTGATGTAAGCACTCCTGTGTTCATATATGCTTTTACAAGCTCTCTTTTACTATCCTTGTATTTTTCAAGTTTTGATCTATCAGCCTTTTTATCATATACATATATTCTTTCAATAATGTTAAGAACCTTTCTTCCACTTATTGCTTCTATACTTTCTTCAACTTCGCCTCCAAAAAGACTTTTTGCAACTCTTATTCCATGTCTTATGCTTTTTATCTTTACATCCTTAACTTTCTCTAACCTCCATCGCAGTCCTGCCTGATTAGCAACTTGAATACCTAATCCTGGTCTTGCATTTACTTCAAATACAACAGGCCCCTTATCAGCATCAAGTGCAATATCTATGCCCACATACCCCAAACCTGTTACTTTTTGACATTTTAGGGCTATCTCAAGTAATGTGTTCCATCTAGGTATCTGTATACCACTTAAAGGTTTATTTTCTTTTAAATCTAATGTTGAATCTATGACCTCATATGTATCACTAATTAAAGAATTAGGTCTCATATGCATAGAGTAGGTAGTTATTCCTGTTCCTATGTCTATTCCTGTACATATTGCACCTGCATGAAGATTGGCGGTACCATTTGATCTTTTTGTAGGTAATCGCAGCATTGCCATAATGGGAACAAGATTAAAGCAGATTATTCTTACATCTGGAACTCCTTTATATGAATACTGCTTAAGCAGTTGGTCTGTCTTTATTCTTTCCTCTATTATTGCAATATCATTTCCAAAACCCATAGAGAATCTTCCTTCTAATATGCTCTCTATATGAAGTATGATATCCCTTTGCGTCATTATTGTTCCATTAGGTCTTATCCATTCATATTTACCTTTTTTCTTACCATAGAATACAATTATTCCATTTCCTCCTGTTCCTGCATTTGGCTTTATTACAAAGCTTTTAGGTAGACTATCCCAATCAAGGAATTCAAGCTGTTTTTTTGTTCTTATTAACTTATATACTTCCGGTGTTTGTATAAGCTCTTTTTTGAGTACTCTTTTAGTGTATATCTTATTATCTGCAATAGCTTTAGCAGATTGAGAGTTAAATGGTCTTACATATTCTTGATTTCTTCTATTAAGGCCAAGAACTTCTTTCTTTAATTTTATTGGATTATTACTTTTCATTCTCTCTTGTAGTAAATCTAAATCTAAAGAAATCCTTTATTCTTAATCCTTTAAAGGTACCAAGTAGAATATTAAAGAGTGTTAGAAGAGGAATAATCCATAGATTGTTTAATATGTAGTTGGAGATAATATCTCTTGTTATTATAAACCATCCTGCAATTGCAACTAATATTGTCCCTAGTAGTGTAACGACAGATGTTTTTATTGACTTTTTAATATACTGTCTTATAAAGAAATCTGATAGTGTAGCTATGCAGATAAAAGCAAGGGGAGGGATGTTTGACATATTTTCTAAACCTAAGCCAAAGGTATCTACTATTATAAAGAAAAGAACTAGGACCATTGATAAAATAGTATAATTTGCAGCTATTCTTGTTATATAGTGCATTCTTACTCTTTTTAATACAGAGTATGAAAGAAGAGAGGTTAGTATAACAACAAAGGTGATTGCCAAGCCATACTTTAATCCAGTATATGAGTATGCTATAGCTAATATTATTGGTGCATATATCCCATATGTTTTACTTCCTACTACATATCTTGCAATACTTACAATTGTAGAAACAATACAAACAGATATTAAAAGCTCTAGTACAGTCTGGGATACACCATGATCAATAATCCATTGTGTGAAAGCTACAAGGTCATTATTCATATTTCTATATTTAAAAGTTAAAGTTTATATATAATTATACTTTGGAAAGCATATTATTGTCGAATACTGTAAGTGATATGAAATAATGTAATACCATATTTAAACTAAAAGACCGCCTAAAGCGGTCTTCTATCATTTCATAAAACAAAGGTGTTTACTCAAGCTCTACTTTTGCACCAGCTTCTTCAAACTTAGCCTTAATAGTCTCTGCATCCTCTTTCTTTACTCCTTCTTTTACAACCTTAGGAGCAGCTTCTACA
>CAZQHF010000055.1:0-3747 GCA_964593535.1 uncultured Candidatus Saccharibacteria bacterium | reverse complement strand
GGTATAAAGGAGATTATTAAAGAGATACATCTTCCTATTAGTAGTGAAAAGAATCTTCCATAGTCTTTCTGTTTTGTTAATTGGAGTATTTTATGTCCTATTGCAGACTCAACATAAAGAGTTCCAAACATTGATAGAAATGCAAGAGCAGCGGTGATTAACAAAGCAATTGGAGCTCCTATTCCTGTAAGAAGAAGTACAACTACTGCGGTAGGTCCTACAATTAATGCTGCTATTCCAATAGCATAGCTTTTAAGAAGCTCTCTCCAAGATGATGTTATCTTCTTCTCAAGCTTTAATGTTTTAACAGGTGCAAGAAGAATGATTATCAATCCTGCTAAATACATTCCCATAAAGTTAATTATGGTAAGACCAGGGCCAATTCCTGATAAATCTTCTAATGTAAACTTAGGAGTAACTGCCTGTTTTCCACTATGTATTACTTCTCCTGCTATAGCACTTTCATCTATAGAGTAGTTTGAGCTTGATACAAGGAAATCTCCTGCAACTGATGCAGTTGATTTAAGCTGGTTTGCTGCTACTCTTACATCTTCAAGTACTACTCCCTCAATATTAATCTGGCCTGCTGCTGCCATAATATCTCCTTCTATACTTCCCCTTACATCTGCTATTGCTGCAGCAATATACAAGTTCTTTCTTAATATTGCAGATATTGTTGCATTAGATGCAAATACAAAAGTATTGCCTGATACATTTCCAGTTATTTTTATACTGTTTCCTGCACTATATATATCTCCTGTTACTGTTCCATCTACTAGTATATTTTCTCCTGCGGCAAGTAAATCTCCGTCTACTATTCCACTTATAGTTATATTACCTCCACTAACATATAGATCATCTTCAATAATTTCTTCTTTATTTAGGGTATAATTTCCTGTTTCTATTTTAGCTGCATATGTTGGGGTTATTAGGAATAATAGGATTAATATTGTTCCTATTAATATGTTTTTTATTTTTGTATTAAACATATTTATTATTGTTAAGTTATATTAAAATAGTATAGCATAGTAGAGTTTGTTTTGTTAGATATTCATAATTTATGTATAATCTACAACTTATGATGAGAGTTTTAATAGTTATTGTTAATTACAACGGTAAACATCTTTTAAAGAAGAATCTTAAATCTGTTGTAGAGACTGATTATAATGATTTTGATATTGTTGTAGTAGATAATAATTCACATGATGGAAGTGTACAGTTTCTTAGAAAGAATTTCCCTAGTGTAAAAGTAGTTGAAAGTGGTGAAAATTTAGGCTTTGGAAGAGGTAATAATTTAGGAGTGTCTATGTATCCTGATTATGATGCATATCTTTTCTTAAATAATGATGTCTCAGTACCTAAAGGGTGGTTAAAAGAGCTTGTGAAAGTCCTAGAGTCTGATAAAAATATTGGAGCGGTTGGACCAAAGGTTTTGTACTCAAAAAAGAGAGATGGCAAGTATATTGTTAATTCTGCTGGTATTAAGGTTGATAAACATTTTATGGCATATGACAGATATGATAAGCAAGAAGATAATCCTAAATATGATGTTATAGAGGAGGTTGATGCTTTAATGGGCAGTGCATTTTTAGTTAGAAGAGAGGTTTTTGATAAGGCAGGCGGTTTTAATCCGAAGATGTTTCTTTATTATGAGGATGTAGATTTGTCTTTAAGAATTAGGGATTTAGGATACAAGGTTGTGTATTGTGGTAAATCAAAGGTATTTCATGATCATATGGCTTCTTCTAAGAAGCTGACTATGAGAAAAAGAAATATTATGAGCATGAAAAACAAGTTTATTAGTATTAAATCAAGGTTAGGATTATGGGTGGCAGTTAGGGAAACAATATGGTATCTTTTTAACTGGTTAGTCTGGAAAATGATATACTCAAAGAGAATGAGCTTAAAAGAATTTTTAAAAAAGAATAATGAAACAGAATGATATAGACCTATACAAACAGCTGGTTAAAACAATCTTTAAGATGAGATATAAAGGGTCCATCTTAGGCTTTCTATGGGTTTTGCTTAAACCTTTTTTTATGTTTCTAATTCTTTATGTAATCTTCTCGGCTACTGCAGGTGCAGCAGGAGGTCTTACATCAAGGCAGTATGCAGTATATCTTTTATCAGGTCTTATCATCTATACATTCTTTAATGAGGGTTTTACATGGGGTATGAACTCCATAATGGATAGAGCAGATTTAATTTTAAAGATTAACTTTAAAAGGAGTATTGTGGTTATAAGTGCACTGACTATGGCTTTAATCAACTTTGTAATCAACTTTTTTATTATCGCAGCAATAGGTGTTGTTTTAGATATTAATTACTCTATTAATGGTTTGTTGTATGTATTCTTAATATGTATTGTAATGTTTCTTGGTATGTATGGTATATCCTTTTTTACAAGTATATGGAGAGTATATGTAAGAGACCTTACTCATATTTCTGAACTTGTACTACAGCTTTTGTTCTATGCTTCTGCTGTATTTTTCCCAATAGAGATGGTTCCTGAGAATTATCGTTTTATCATTTCTTACAATCCTTTAGCTTTATTTATACAAGCTGTGAGAAATGCATTGATATATGGAGAGATTACTAATTTAAAGTTTGTATTAGCTTCTCTTGTTGTTTCCATTGTTCTTGTCTTTGTAGGCAGAGCATATTTTGAGAAGCATATTTTAAAAGTAGCTGAACATTTTTAATATGGAAGATATAGCTATAAGTGTAAAAAATGTTAGTAAGAAATTTAGGATCCCTATTAATGGGAAGAAAGAAACTTTACAGGAGAGGTTTGTTAATCCTTTTCATAAAACAGAGTATGTAGAATTCTATACATTAAACAATCTATCTTTTGATGTTAAAAAGAATGAGTTCTTTAGTGTAATAGGACCAAATGGTGCAGGTAAGTCTACACTTCTTAAAATTGTATCTGGCATATATATTCCTGATAGTGGGAAGGTAGTTGTTAATGGTGATCTTGTTCCTTTCCTAGAGCTTGGTGTTGGTTTTAATCCTGAGCTTACCGCAAGGGAGAATGTATATCTTAATGGTACTATACTTGGTCTTACAAAAAAGGAAGTAGATGAATATATTGATGAGATATTTAAATTTGCAGAGCTTACAGAGTTTGTTAATCTTCCTGTTAAGAATTTTTCTTCTGGTATGGCTGTAAGATTAGCTTTTTCAATTGCAATTAAGGTAAAGTCTGATATTCTTGTTTTGGATGAGGTTTTAGCTGTTGGTGATGGTGAGTTCCAAAAGAAATGTTTTAACTATTTTGATAGTATTGTAGGTAAAAAAACTATACTTTTTGTTTCTCATGGCCTGGATGCTGTTAAGAAATATTCTGATAGGGTACTGTGGCTTAAAGAGGATAAAACATATGAGATAGGGGATCCTATTGAGATGGTTGATAAATATAGTAAGACATTTTAATAAATTCTGCTTATGGACTTAATAGATACATCTAAAAGAGTAATTAAGAGAACCCCTATATATTTCACTCAGTTTAAGACTCTTTTAAGAAAAGAGGGAGTAGTTGCTACATTTGAGAGAGGTTTGAAAAAGATGTATAGGTTTGTAAGAAGTGGAGGTGATAGTAGCAGACTTTTAAATATCTCATACCCAAACTGGATAAAGAATGTTGAGAGTAAGTATTTGAATGAGGAGAGTATGAGAAAGGATTTAAAGAATCTTAAGTATAAACCGAAGTTTAGTATTATTTTCCCTGTATGGAATAAAAGTGAA
>CAZQHF010000054.1:0-3958 GCA_964593535.1 uncultured Candidatus Saccharibacteria bacterium | reverse complement strand
TTACATCAATTTGATCTGGATTAATTTTAATGTTAATTATAAAAGGAACTTTCTCTCCGAATGGAATGTATCTTTCATATCCTTGAATAACTGCCTTTGCAATTCCGCTATCCCAGATTGGTCTGTTATTTACAAAAATGTACTGATTAACAGAGGTTTTTTGATGATCTTGTGGATGAGCTGTTAACCCTAATATTTCAATACCATTTCCATTGAAAAACAGCTTAAGCATTCTATCAGTGAATTCTCCCTTTAAAACATTCTTAATTCTCTCTTTTGATATATCTCCTGCTTTGGTATTGGGAAGATTAATAAGGTCAAATATCTTTTTCTCATCTTTAATTAATGTAAAGTGAATATTAGGATATATGAGAAAATATGGAAAAAGAATATCCAAAATCTTTTTGTATTCTGTTTGTGCTGATTTAAGGTATTTTCTTCTTGCTGGAATATTAGCAAATATGTTTTTTACTGTTACAACAGTTCCTGATTCTCTTGCAGTTTTTTTAATATTAAAATCATTTAATCCTTTGTACTCAATCTCAAATGCACTATCACTATCTGTATACTTTGATGCTAGTACAACATCAGAAACAGATATAATTGTTGAAAGAGCTTCTCCTCTAAACCCCATTGTTAAAAGATTGTTTAGGTCCTCTAATGAAGATATTTTACTTGTGGTGTGAGGTTTAAATATATCAGCAAGGTTTTCTTTTGGTATTCCGCTTCCATTGTCGCTTACTTCTATTAAATCTATTCCCCCGTTTACAACTTTAATCTGAATCTTTGTAGCTCCTGCATCAATGCTGTTATCTACAAGCTCTTTAACAACAGAGCTGGGACGCTCAACTACTTCTCCTGCTGCTATTTTATTAACTACATCCTGTGATAGTTCATTTAATACATATTTGTTCATACTGATAATATTTTAACACACAAAGACAGTAATCTGTTAAAATTAGCAGTATGGAAGAAAAATTCAACTTAAAATCAAAATATTCTCCTTCTGTAGATCAACAAAAGGCTATAGATGAGTTAATTCAAAACTTTAAAAAAGGACAGGAGAAACAGGTACTACTAGGTGTAACAGGTTCAGGAAAAACATATGTAATGGCAAATGTCATATCTTCTCTTCAAAGACCAACATTAGTTCTTTCACATAACAAGACATTAGCTGCACAGCTGTATGAAGAATTTAAGGAGTTCTTTCCAGATAATGCTGTAAAGTATTTTGTATCATACTATGATTACTACCAGCCAGAAGCATATATTCCATCAAGAGACCTATACATTGAAAAAGAGTCTGAGGTAAATGAAGAAATTGAGAAATTAAGACTGAGTGCAATGAATGCTGCAAGAACAAGAAAAGATACCATTGTCGTTGCTAGTGTGTCATGTATTTACAACATTGGAAGTCCTGATAACTATGAAAACAAATCGTTTGAGGTAAGAGTTGGAGAGAATATTGATATGGGAAAACTTGCTCGTGATTTAACATTTTTAAGGTATGAAAGAGAATCAACTGATTTAATATCTGGGACATTTTTAATTAGAGGAGATACTATAGAAATATATATGCCTTATGAAGATTTTCCTGTAAGAATAGAATTTTGGGGTAATACTATTGAAAGAATCTCATATATTGAGCCTGTATCTAAAAAAGTTATTTATGATGTTGATAATATTGATATATTCCCTGCTACACCTCTTGTATATGATGCTGATACAATGGCTAAAGCAGTTACAAATATTGAGAAAGATTTAGAACAAAGAAGTGCATTTCTTAGAAATATTGGTAAGGAGGTTGAGACTCAAAGGTTAGAACAGAGAACTAGATATGATATTGAAATGATGACACAAATTGGGTTTTGTAAAGGAATGGAAAACTATTCTATATACTTTGATGGAAGAAAAACAGGAGAGCCACCTTTTACTCTACTTGATTACTTCCCAGATGATTACCTTCTGTTTATTGATGAATCCCATATTACTGTTCCACAAATTGGAGGAATGTATAACGGGGACAGGGCAAGAAAAACGAATCTAGTTGAGCATGGATTCAGACTTCCTTCTGCATATGATAACAGGCCTCTTAATTTTAATGAGTTTAGACAAAAACAGGGGTCTACAATATACTTTTCTGCAACACCAGATGAATGGGAGATAAGGGATAGCAGAAATACTGTTGTAGAACTTCTAACAAGACCTACAGGTCTTTTAGATCCAGAAGTAATTGTAAGGAGCAGTAAGAATCAAATTGATGATGTAATTTCAGAAGTAAGAAAGAATTTAGAGAGAAAAGAAAGAATATTGATTACTACATTAACTAAGAAAATGGCTGAAGATTTAACCTCGTATCTTGCAGATTTTGATATTAAGGTAACTTATCTTCACTCTGATATTGATACTGTCGAAAGAGTAGAAATATTAAGAAATTTAAGATTAGGTGAATTTGATGTACTTGTCGGAATAAATCTGCTAAGAGAGGGTATTGATCTTCCAGAGGTATCTCTTGTTATAATTCTTGATGCAGATAAAGAGGGCTTTCTAAGATCAAAGATTAGTTTAGTTCAAACAATAGGGAGAGCTGCAAGACATGTTAACGGAAGGGTTATTATGTATGCTGATACAATTACTGAAAGCATGAAATATGCAATAGATGAAACAAACAGAAGAAGGAAATATCAGGAAGAATACAATAGAATACACAATATTACACCTACAAGTATAAAGAAGGAAATTAGAGATTCTCTTGTAAGAAAAGATGATGATAAAAAGAAAGATTTAGATATTGAAATAAAGAAGTTAAGTGAGAGACAGAAAAAAATGTTAATAAAAGATTTAAGAGCAAAAATGCTCCTTGCTGCTGATAATTTACAGTTTGAAAAAGCAGCAGAACTAAGAGATAAAATAAAAGAGCTGAGTATTTAACCCAGCTCTTTTTAATTTCCAAATAACTATTAATAATTATCTATAGAAATTCTCTCTTCTATTGCCTTCCTCTTTCTGAGGTCTTGCAATAGAGACATTGATAGCTCTGCCATCAAGCTCTTTTCCGTTAAGCTCTTCCATTGCTTTCTGAGCCAACTCTTCAGAAGCCATTGTAACAAATCCGAAGCCTTTTGATCTTCCTTTGAATTTGTCAACAATTACTTTTGCTTCTGTTACTTCTCCAACAGTGGAGAAAAGCTGAGACAAAGTCTCATCTGTGGTATCCCATGACAGGTTCCCAACAAAAAGTTTGTTTTGCATTTAATTATAAATAAAAAATAAACAGACTACGGATAAGCACACTTTTTAAGGTAACCTACACAGGGTGTTAACGCATTAACACCTTTCTTAACATAGACAGTTCATTATACCATATTTGAAATAAATACAATATGACTTCAATTTGATATACTCTATTTCATGAGGATAAAGTACATAATAAACAAAGATTCTAGGGTAAAGAATTTTAATATATTAATAAAGAATAATTTCCCCAACCTTCTTACTGAAAAGAAACCTGACCTGTACCTTGTTGCAGGTGGAGATGGTGCTATGCTTCATGCAATTCATAAAACAATTGATAAAGGAATTCCATATCTAGGTAAAGCTATGGGTACTTTTAATTTCCTAATGAATAGCTTTGATGATGATATTCAAACAATAAACAAAATATTAAATGATGAAATAAAAATAGATACTCTTTCTTCACATGCAATACAGGTATATCTAAACAAAAATAAGCTTGGGGAGGCAGTAAATGATGTTATTCTTGGAGATAAAATTACAAGCTATTTTACTTTTAATATCTCAAGTGAAAATAATGATTTTGAAAATTTTGAGGTAAAGGGTTCAGGGCTTTGTATAAGTACTACAATAGGTTCTACTGCATTTAATTACAATAATGGAGGAAGGATACTTCCCCTTGATTCAGATCTTTTATCAATAACTGGTGTTGTATGTAATAGGT
>CAZQHF010000053.1:3057-4003 GCA_964593535.1 uncultured Candidatus Saccharibacteria bacterium | reverse complement strand
CAACATTTACTGAGGATGCTCCTTTTTCAAGAGTTATTGTTCTTGTTTCTTCTTGTGAAGAAGTTGTCAAGTGCATCAAATAATCATCATGACTTATTATGAAATATGGCTCTAAATCTGCTCTTATACTTAAGTTTGCAGTTCCTGTTTCATCAGTTACATCTGAATCTAATTTTTCACTTCCTGAATAAGCATCTATTTGTGCTCCTAAGATTAATTCTCCATCTTCTCCAACTGCTTTTATCTGATAAGTTTTATATGAAATATCTAAGATAACTTTTGCTGTTGGATTTCCTGCCTCTAAACTTATTGTTTGCTCTTTTTTAGCATATCCTGCTTTTGAAACACTTACATTATATGTATCTATTCCTAAATTTCTAAATATGACTTTTCCATTTGTCCCAGAGGTTAGTGGCTTTCCAACAATTGTTCCTGCTTTTTTCAAGATTGCAATTGCTCCTTCAACAACTTTTCCTCTTGTGTCCAATATTTCTATTTCCAAATCTCCTGAATTCAAACTTGTTATTTCTTCCAAATAAACAACTAAACTATCGCTTGCTTGAACATTTGAAGTATATCTAATATATCCTGCCTTATATACATCTAATTCATATTCTTGCCCTTCTTCCAATACAAATTCAGCTTCTCCTTTATCATCTGTTTCTTTTGATTCTACTTCCATATTTGCTTGTCTTATTACTGCTTCTGCATTTTCAATAAATTCTCCTTTGTTTTTGCCTTTGACTATCAAAGTCATTGTTTGTTCTTTTGCTTTTGTAAGTGTAATTGTTGCATTTGTAATCTGGTTTTCACTAATTGTGAATTTCCTTTGAATTTTAGAACTATCATAAAAAGCAAACCCAGAAGCATAAACAGTTGCATAATAATCTCCTTCTACAGCTTCAATCAATACATTTCCTTCTGTTCCTGTTGTTCCTAAATATTC
>CAZQHF010000053.1:0-3047 GCA_964593535.1 uncultured Candidatus Saccharibacteria bacterium | reverse complement strand
TATAACCTAACATTTGCATTTGGTTCTGTCTTAATCATTATTTTTCCAATCTTTTGCTGAACTTCTTTTATTGTAATTTCATTAGGAATACCTGTAAATGAAGAAGTGATGTAATTAGGTGGAGCTTCAAATAATAAGTTTCCACAATCTTTTGGAATATCCAAAGTAACTTTTCCAGATTCAATTGTTTTTGTTATTCTATAATCTGCATTTGAACATGAAAATGTAAGTGTGATTTCTTTATCAAATAAACCCCCTTGTTCAGCTAAAATACTTATTGTTTTTGTTGTTATTGGATTTTCTTTTACAAGTTTAATTTCTGTGTTTCCATTAATTATTTTTTCTTGTTTTGCATATCCAGATTTATATACAATTAGATTATAACTATCAGAACGAGGAATTGAAAAACTAAGTTTTCCATTTTCAGTTGTTCCATTTAGAGAGTCTAGTTGTCCATTTAATAAATATTCTATTGTAATATTTGCATTTTCCAAAGCAATTCCTTGTTCATCTAAAACATTTATTGTTATTGTTTGAGTTGTGAATAAAAAGAAATATCCAATTCCTGCCAATAAAAGTAAAACTAAAGTTGCAAAAACAGGAAATGCAGGTAATTTATTATTTTCCAAAGTTTCAATTACAGGATAAAGAGAAACTCCTTTTCCATCTAACCAATCTACAAAAGAATAAAACTTTTCTTCCATACTTCCGTAGATTTCTTCAAGCTTTCCCATTATATCCATCAATATCCCTATTTATCTTTTATCTATTAATGTTTATTAATCTATTTTTCCCAACCATAGGAAACTACTGATAAAAAAAGAGTTTTTTTGTTTATAAAGGTTTCTTTTTATTTTTGGGTTTGTAAAAATTCTTTTTATTTAGGCTCAACTAAGAAACATCCTTCCATTGTTGTTCCTCCTCCACCTGGAGAGAAATCAATTTTTGTTCCACAATACCAAAGAGCATCTCTTAAAGGAATTTCAGTATCATTTCCTTCAGAATATTTCAAAGTATAAGGATTGTAATCATCAGTTATCTGTATATGATAGTTTATTTCTTTTCCACTAACAGTGTATGAAATATCTTTTTCTTTTATTTTTATTCCAAATTCCATTCTTGTCATTTGCATACAATCTGCAAATGATTTAGGTTCTATTTGTGCATTTCCTAAATATTCAGTTATTTCAGTTGTTGAATGTTTCCCATAATTTTCCAAAATTTCAAATCCATTATTTGTTGTGAGTTTCATATGTCCAATTTCTTTTTCTTCACTTGCACTACTTTCTTGGAAATTTGAATTAGCATAATTAACAACAATTGCACTATCATTTCTTGCAATTATTATATTCTGCACTTTGGCTTCTTCAATTTCTAAATTCTCTAAAAAAAGAGGTTTTGCATTTACATATCTTTCCATTACTTTTTCTGCTATTGCATTTTTCAAGTCATCAGGATAACTTGCTTTTCTTGAATCATCTCTATCAAACTCAGAATCCCCATAACAAAAGTGCCCTTGGCTGTCTCTTTTTTCTTTTGTATCTAAATATATCAAATCACATGAGTTTTTTACACATGCTCCGATTTCATAATCTTCTAATTCATTATGGAAATCCATATCAAGTATTCCTCTGTCTGAAAAAGCAATCTTGTATCCTTCTGCAATAATCTTGAACAATCTCAAAGGAATATAAAATCTGTATTTCTTTTTGTCTAAAACAGGAGTTATTATTTTTTCATTTGTTGCAGAATCAATAACTTCTAATTTTGGTAATTTTTCATATTCACTATTTTCCAATTTAGTTAAATCTAAAGTAACATAAAAAGTTCCTTTATCACAATTTGAATATGAAGGACAATCTACTAATGTGAAAAAATCTTCTGTTTCTTCTATACTTTGTTGTAAAGCTTGTCTTATGCTTGTTCCATCATATATGTATCTTATTGAATAATTTCCAAATCCTCCTGTGCTTGCTAAATAACCAGTTATATTACTTGCTAAAGAACTTGCAAAATTACTTGCATTTCCTGTTCCAAATCTTGTTTTTTTGTAATCTTCTACTACTTGATTCCAATATTCTTCTTTATCTTCTGGAGTGTTTTGTATTCTTCGGATATATATAGGTGTACTTTCTTGTGTAACATAATTTTCAATTGATTTTCTTGTTTCTAAATTAAAAGAATTAATTGCATCTGCTTTAACCATATCTGCAACTGCTTGTAGATTATTGCTTGCTCCAATTGCTGTTATTTGGTCAGTTGTTTTTCTTTCAGTTGTTGTCATTGTTTGAACTATTAAAAATGCGATTATTATAAATAAAAAAGAAAGTAAAGCTGTAAAAAGATTGAATGCTTTTTTGTTCATTTTTATTCACAGAAACTACTTGGTTGACAATTATCATAATTTATAAAGAATTCTGTCGGATTAGTTGCTCCTGTTGTTATATCTATATTTTTTGCACAGTTTTCTTTTCCTTCTGATATTTCCATTGTATAAACTCCTGGAGCAGTTATCTCAGCCATATTCTGAATACAATACAATGCAGTTGCTTCTCCACTTGATACATTATCATAAACTAAATCTGCTAGAATATTTGAAACCCAAATTATTCCCATTCCTGCTGCTATACTTCCTATTGTTTTAGCTCCTCCTGCTGTTATTTTTCCCAGTTTTGTGCTTCCAAAGCTTTTTGTAACTCCTGTCTTTATTTTTGCAAAGTTGTCAGCATCTATTTTTTCTAAACTATTTTTTAAGTTTGCCATTTTTGTTGTATCAGTTGCTATATCAGGATCTGCATTAAAGTTAGTTGCTAATTCATCTATTACTTTGTTATTCTTTACATCAATTTTCTCTACCCCTATTTGATCAACCATGTCTCCCACCTTTTTCTTTATTGTTTTTATCTCATTTGGAGTTTTTCCTGCGGTTGAACCACTTCTATTAGCAATTTCATTAATAACTTCTGTTCTTGAACCAACTATTTCTGTTTTTATTTTTTTCAATCCACTAACTTCTTGTTTTATTTCAGCAATTCTTTTTATCTGTG
>CAZQHF010000052.1:0-4544 GCA_964593535.1 uncultured Candidatus Saccharibacteria bacterium | reverse complement strand
GAAACAAAATATATCAATATTGCAAAAAATAATTTCAAGACATCTCATCACCATAAATATTTTACAGAAAAAGATTTTGAGAATACCCTAAAAGATGCCTTTTATTATTATGACGAACCATTTTCTGATCCTTCAATGTTTCCTAGCTTATTTCTAACCAAATTTACACAAGAAGGACTGACGGTTTCTCTGTCTGGTGATGGTGGAGATGAAGTTTTCGGAGGATATCCTAGATATAATGTTGCCGAACAATTAGAAATTATGCGAAAAATTCCAAGATGCATAAGAAAAATATTAATTAAAATTTCTCCAAAAAAAATATCTCAGGGATTAATACTAAGCATGAAAGAAAAAAACCAATTTTATGAAGCAAGAGGGGACCACTATCGCCCGATACATATTGAACAAAGATTGAGGAACACAATGAGTAAATGCCTAAAAAAAACTCATAGTAATCTACAGGAGGCTGTTAGATTAATGGATATTTACTTATACACATTACCGGAAAACTTCTTATTAAAGGTTGATAGGGCATCTATGGCAAATGCACTAGAAGTTAGGTGTCCACTACTAGATTATAGACTGATTGAATACTCAATGAAAATACCCTCTAAGTGGAAATGTGATTTATTTAATAATAAGAAGCTAATGAAAGAAATCGCTCGTGGAATTGTCCCGGAAAAAATATTGAATAGAAAAAAGAAGGGGTTTACCCCGCCAATTAATGAGTGGATAAAAAAGCCCGAGTATTCAAAAGAAATAATCTTTGCACTAGATGACTTATACAAAAATAAAATTATAGATAGTAAATGGAAAGATTTTTATGAAAAAAAAATAATGAAAGAGTACGGACTCGTGTCTAATAATTATAAAATTAGATTATTTTTACTATATAGATGGTATAAATACTGGAAACCTAAAAACAACTTTTAATAATTTTCATGAACTTTGGTTTATATTTTTTAGAATCGAATTTATCTAAAAATCTTTTTCTTCCTGCCAAACCAAGCTTCTCGCATTGTTCTTTTGATAGGCACGAGATTATCCCCTTGATTTCTTCTGGACTATTATTTTTTAGAATAAACCCCGTTTTCCCATCTTCTATTGTGGATGGGATTGTTGCCACTCCACTTGCTATTACCGGTAGACCAAACATCATTGCCTCAACTATTACCCTTCCGAAGGTTTCTAGTTTATATTCTGTGGGGAAAATGAGTACGTCTGAATTTTCCAATATTTTGTTTTTATCTTTTCCTGTTTTCTTCCCTAGGTAGAATACTACATCGGAAAGATTATTCTTAGAAACAAAATCTTCAAATAGCTTTCTATCTCCTTCACCTGGCCATGCCCCAACAAATGATGCCATAAAACTTATTCCAGAATCTTTTAATAGTTTACAAGCTTCTAAAAATTTAAACCAACCCTTTGTTTTGTCCATGTTTGATAGAAATAATAAATTAAAAGACTTCCTTTTTATACGAGATTTAATAATAGAATTTAGTTTTGAATCAGAAACCTCGTTTGGTATGGCATTTGGCAAAACAATTATATTCTCTTTCCTTGCGAATAAAGACACGTCGTTTATTAGCTCATTTCCTAAAACAATTACTTTCTCTCCGGAGAACATTTTTTTATAAAGCGAATGGTACAACTTTTTTGCCCTATCTGTCTCAGAAATTCTACTTCTAATGTGAAATAAAATCGGTACACAAAATTTTTTTATTTGTTTTACAAAAAAATAGTCTCTTATTAATCCCAACCCGGAGGTTGCTGGCACAAAATAGATTAGGTCTGGCTGGAATTTAAGCATTTTATTTTGGATTTGTTGTTTTACTTTAAAAATTCCTAATATTTTATCAAAACTTAACCTGCCCACATCTGATATTTCTTTGGAATAGTTTAACTTTATATTCTCGACACTAAAATAATCAGATTTTTTTAAAATAGATAAACACATTTCACTTGATATGGCACTACCATAGTGTGGTGGTGGTAATGGTGATAAAAATAAAATTTTTTTCATCTTTCTTTCAGCTCCACATTCACTCTTCCCGTGATTAAATAAAGAAGTCCAACAAAACTATACCAAACTTTCTTTTTAGAATATTTAAAATCCGTAACGAGACGATAAAACCACTCTAAATATAATTCTCTAACTATTTTTGGCGCTTCTTTTTTTCGTTCCAATATAAAATCCAGTGCCGCACCAACAGAGAGAAACTTGGTATTTTTTATAATTTTTGATAATTCGTAAGATAAAATTTCTTGCCTAGGATTTCCAACACAGACGAAACAATAATCTATTTTTTTTGATTTTATTTCCTTAGATAATTTGAAAATATCCGCTCTATCAAACTCTATTTTCGGAGCAATATACGGAAGTTTTTCATAGTTAAATAAGTTTTTTCGTGGAATTTTGAAATCTTGAGAAATTTTATCTAGATCTTTATTACTGCAATTTCCGACAAACATTATTTTAGATTTTTTTGAAATATTGCTTTCTAAAAACTTTCTGGTGAACGTTGGTCCCCTTAGTCTTGGTGTTTTTCTTAGATTTATAACAGAAAGAAATAACGATGGAACACCACCATCTAAAAAGTTAAAGACTTTTTTAGAAGAAACAGACTCTCTAAACACATTCTCTTTTTTAAATAAATAAACGCTATATAAATTCAAAAAATTATAAACCCTCCTTGTCTTGGAAACTTTAGCTAATGCCTTTTCAAAACTTGCTTTGGTAAATGTCAATGTATTGCTCATTTTAATAGAAATAAGTAAACTTTAGTTCATAAATGTTGCTATCGTTTATTTTATTAAATATTCTTCTTTCTTACCTGCTCTTCAATCCAAGGATATGTTTCCCTTATCCCCCTTTCCAAATCAAACTCAGATCTCCAGCCAGTTGAATAAATCTTTTCATTGCTAAAGTTTCTTGATTCTACCCCTACTGGGCCTTTTATGTGTTTAATCTCAATCTTTTTACCCGCAGCCTTTGCGACTGTTTCAACGAGTTCGTTTACACTCACATATTGGGGGCAACCAATATTCACAGGCATGTCTAAATCCGAATGCATCAGTCTAAATATCCCATCAACCAAATCAGTTACAAAAGTATAAGACCTTACTGCAGTCCCATCGCCCCAAACCTCTATAGTGCCTTCATTTCCTTGAACTTCTGCAACTTTCCTACATATAGCTGCAGGAGCCTTCTCTCTTCCCCCTTCCCAGGTTCCCAGAGGCCCATAAGTATTCTGGAATCTGGCAATTCTGACTTGAGTCCCAAACCTTCTCCCATAGGCCATAGCAACCCTTTCAGAATACAATTTCTCCCAGCCATATTCATTGTCCGGCATTGCAGGGTATGCTTGCTCTTCATTCATTTCAGGCTCTCCGAGTTTCATATCCCTATATATGCAAACAGAAGAGGAATAAAAGTATCTTGGGATTTTAAAAACCTCTATGGCTTGTTTTGACATGTTTATATTAATTAGAACATTATTGTGCATTATCTCGCACTCCTGAGAATGGATGAACCCCATCCCACCCATATCCGCGGCCAATTGATAAACCTCATCAAATTTTTCATTATTTTCTAAAGAAAGAGCATTTTTACAATTTTCTAAATCTCTTAAATCGACTTTCAAAAATTCATCTGCAGTTGTTTCAGAAAATTCAGGATACTTTATATCTGCACCCCTAACCCAATAACCTTCCTTCTTTAATCGAGTCACAAGATGCGAACCAATGAATCCTCCTGCCCCACAAACTAATGCTTTTTTCATAATATTTTAATATATTGGGCCTATTTAAGTCTTGATTATTAAAAATATATAGTTAAAATACATATCAAAAAATTTAAATAACCTCTTTTCTATGAGTTAAAATGATAGCTGAAATTATCCTTTCAAATAAGGAATTTTTGAAGATTTCCTATGCACTTGTTATCTCATTTATTTGTGCTCTCATAGTCATAAAGTCTGATAGACTATTTAAACTGAGTGATTATCAAGGGATAAGATATTTTAGGAATGCATTCTTCTTTTTTGGTCTTTCAATAATCGTGCAGTTTGTATTTGGGATAATTGATACGACAAATCAATATGTTTATTCTTTGGGAATAAAATTCTTTTCTGAGTTTTTTTTAATTGTGGGAAGTTTTTTCTTGCTTTATAGTTTAATCTGGAAGAGAGTAGAAACGGAGAAAAAACACCATTCTCTAATTAACTTAAGTGCATTAGTATTTTATTTGATTTCGCTAGCGGTTGTTATTATTAGCTCACTATCTAAACAGATAATTATATTTAGTATTGTGCAATCTTGTTTATTTTTAATTATATTTATAATGAGTCTCAAAAATTATTTAGATTCTGGAAAAGAGTATTCATTTCTTAAGGTTTACCTCCTAGCAATCTTGATTGGATTGGTCCGATGGATTCTGGGTTTATCTCATTTATTTTTAGAAAATAACCAGGGTATTCAAATACTTATTTACGGACTAAATACCCTTTTCTTTTTCATATTTTTAGGAGGGGTTATAAAACTAT
>CAZQHF010000051.1:0-4728 GCA_964593535.1 uncultured Candidatus Saccharibacteria bacterium | reverse complement strand
CACCTATTTCGCTATTCCGATTTCACTATTAAATTTTAAAAAAGCTTTTTATATAGTCTTATCTTTTTGATAGAATGTTAAGCCAAAAAACCTATACATTTTAATTGCTCTTATTTGAGCTTTTTTCTTAATAGATAATTGTTCTAACTTGCCAATCTAAGTTTTTCTAATTCGCAAAACTGAGATTATTTTAAGCTTAACGAAATGAGTTTGACAGAGTAAAATTGTGATAAATAGGTGTTCTATTCAATAATTTCAGGGGCTAACGAAGGGGGCAATTTTCTAAAAACTAAACTAAAACGAAACGAATGAGGGGGGAATTCAGAAACGAACTACAACCAATAGACATTTGACAAACTCGCATAAAATATTTACAGTTTGAAGAATATTCGGTTTATAAATAGAAAAGATTATAAAAGTATCAACTTAACTATATTATAAGGGGTAAAATGGAAGCAGAATTATTAAAAAAAGAGCCTGAAATGATACAAGACATTATCAGACAAAATAATGTAGGGGCATTAGTAAAATCACTTGATAGGTTAGGTAGGCTTGATTCAAATTACGATATTAAGCCTTTAATGAATCTTCTTAAACATGATAATGATAAAGTCAGAAGTTTAGCAATAAAAAATTTAGCAAAGATAGGAGATGATAATCTTGCAACCATTTTCGTTAATGTTGTTGAAAAAGACAAAAGTTCTAGTGTTAGGCGTGAGGCAGTTTCAGGTATTGGAAGACTAAGAAATATCGCTAATAAACAAGTCTTGTTAAAGTATTTAAGTGACTCTGATCCCGAAGTAGTTATGCAAGCTATGCGAGGATTACTAGTTTTCAAACAAGATAAAGATGTTCAAGAAAAACTTAAAAAATTAAATAGTCATCCGAATGAGATGATTCAAGATGTTATAAAAAAAGAATTTTTTAATACCTCTTCAAATGGTTCTGACCCAAACCATACAGCTTCACCTGACTTTATGAAAAACACTCTTGTTTATGGTGATGTAAGAGAAGTATTAAAATCTGTAAAAGATGAATCCGTTCATTTAACTTTTACGTCTCCGCCGTATTATAATGCTAGAGATTATTCTATCTATTCAAGTTATAAGGAGTATTTAGAATTTTTAGAAGAAGTGTTTAAAGAAGTTCATAGAATTACAAAAGAAGGTCGTTTTTTCTTATTAAATACTTCTCCTATAATTATTCCTCGTGTTGGAAGACAATATTCTAGCAAAAGATATCCTATTCCTTACGATATACATCCTATATTAATTAAAATGGGTTGGGAATTTATTGATGATATTGTTTGGGAAAAGCCAGAGGCTAGTGCTAAAAATAGAAATGCTGGTTTTTTACAACATCGAAAACCTTTAGGATATAAACCTAATGCATGTACCGAGTGTGTAATGGTTTATAGAAAAAAAACAGATAAATTAATAGATTGGAACATTAAACAATACGATAAAAAAATAGTTGAAGAAAGTAAAATTAACGGAGATTTTGAATCCTCAAATATTTGGAAGATAGATCCTACTTTTGATAAGACCCATAGTGCTGTTTTCCCATTAGAACTCTGCAACAAAGTAATTAAATTCTATTCCTTTAAAGGAGATTTAGTTTTTGACCCATTTGCAGGCAGTGGAACATTTGGTAAATCTGCTTTAAATCTTGATAGATTTTTCTTTTTGACAGAAAAAGAAAAGAAATACATTGATAGAATAAAAGAGAATCTTACGCAAACAAAGATTTTTGCTGATAATAAATTTAGACCGAAGTTTTTAGACATAGAGGAATTTAAGAGGATAGTAAAATGACAATAACTTTAACCGAACAAGTCGCAAAGAATATAATAAAGGAACTGATGAATGGAGAGGATTACAGAATTGAAATAGTTACTCTAATAAATGCAGAATTTTTACAATATACCGTTGATTTCTTCAAGAAGATAATAGATGCAAAATTAAGAAATAATGACATTACTGTTGATTGGTATAAAAAAGAATTTCTTAATAAAAATCTATCTTCAGAAGATATAGCAATCAATTCAGGGCTTAACAAAAAAACAATATCAAATATGTATAATTCTGCTACAAAAGAGATAGTCATAGAAGCGTCAAATGAACATTATGATACACTTTATCAAACAATTCAATCTTTAGTGGATGGCGAAGAAGGATTAAATATAACTCTTACTCTGAAATTTAAAGGAGTAAGTGTAGACTTAAATGTTGCTGAAAGTTTAATAGTTATAAACACTTTAGCTGTCAAAAGAGCAGCACTTAGAGGCGGACTTTGGAGTACTGCTGGAAAAAGAGTTGAGAAACCACTTATGCTTACTTTATGCGAATTATACGGAGTAAGTGAGAAAAATTACAAAATAAAAGTAAAAAGCAAAATACAAAATGACGAAGATTTTGAAAGAGAGATTGATTTTTATTTAACGGATAAAGGCAAAGATTTTCTGTGTGAAGTAAAATTAATGGGAAAAGGGAATCCTGAAAGTGCAGATGCGGTTATCGCAAGGGATAGTTCTGTTTTTGTTGCTGACAAATTATCTGATACAAATAAAAAACAATTGAATAGTCTTAAAGTTGGTTGGGTTGAGTTAAGAGATCAAGATGGTTATAAACGTTTCAATAAAATATTAGATGACCTAAATATTCCTCATAAAGAATTTAAGGGAGATGCAAATAAGGAACTTGATAAAATATTTGCAAAGATTTTTAGCAAATAAGCTCTATCTTCTTTTTTAAGAAAAAAAGAATCAAAAACACGACGGAATTCCCCCAACAACGAAAAAACTGATAATTGCCCCTTGATACTTATTCTTGATGGCTCACTGTGTCCACTTGATTGAATACGCCCCTGAAATTACTTTGATTTTTTGCCTAAGGCATCGTTGCACTAAAAATCAAGTCCTCCAAGTATTCGGACGAATAGAACAGGAATTCCTATGTTAAGTTCGATTTTTGGATTGCTTAGAACGGAAAAGAGAGAGGGCTTAGTCCTTTCAGGACAGATACTCAAAACTTTCATTTTGAAATTAATCTGGGGAGTTCCTAAGTTCTTCGGTTATATAGTCTCGGCTTCGTCTCGAAAATATTTCGGATAAATTTCAGAAAAATTTATTAATGTTCTCATATATTTTTAAAATCAAGAGATGTTAAGCCTCTGCTCAACTCTCAGGGAAATTAAACAAGGAGCCAAAAATGGAAAAGGAAAAAAACTTGAAGGTTGTTAGCTACAAGAATATAGAGAAGATTTGTGGAGCAGGACCTGAAGAAAACGCTGAAGATTAGGAATAAAAATGGAAAATCTTTCCCTAGAGGAAAGAGTTTTATATAGTAGTCTTTCCCCCTCAATAGTAGATGTGAATATGCTAAACGGAAAAACAGATGTACAATATTTGGAAGAAGGTTCTAAGATAATTCAATACTTTAAAGATTCATTAAAAAATGAAGGAGTAAGAGTTCCAAATATCATTCCTTATTCAACAAAATCTCAAGAACATTTTATTGATTTTTTTAGACATCTAAAAGATTCATGGAATACTTATTTAGATTTATCTGTAAAAATGACCTCTTTTTCAGAGAATTTAAACTTTTTGTATCCTGAAAAATTGGACTTATTTAGAGATTTAACTGAAATAACTTTTAGATTAAACACCCACATATATCATATAACAGATATAGAAAAAGAGATATACGAAAAAGGTATAGAGGCTCTTCCAGAAGACAGGGCACTTTCTTTAATTCAATCTGTAAAGAGTTTCCCAGTGTATTTATCAGAAGAAATTGGAGAAAGCGGAGTTTCCACTAAAAACCCTTATGAAATAAGAGAAATGCTTTCAAAAAATCCTAATTTAAGAAAGTTGTTTTCTTTATCTGGTTCTTCAATAAATTCCTTTGGAAAATTACTAGGGCATTTCGCACCATTAAATAGAAAAAGTGAAAGGAAAAATTTTACCCCTGAAAACGATTATGAATCCGCATTAAAAGAGATTCTTGTATACGATCATTTTTTTGAATTATTCTTAAGAGAAGGAGGATTTTTAATGAATGATTTAAAATTTTATATTGATTTATCTAACAGACTATCTTGTACAAGAAACATTCCTGAACTATTAGACAAACTTGAAGAATTTAAAAATGACTCTCAAACTTCTTTTAATCCAAAAATTCCCTCTTATACTCAAACATCTCTTAGTTGTGGGGCTACATGCTTAGCAAATACTGTGGGTACATATTTTCCCAATATAGCTATGACTAGTTCTTTAGAGAATGGAATTCATAAACTTGTAACTGTTCCCGGATTTTTCAATAATTTGCCTTCTTCATTGGCTTATATATCTCGAGAAAAATTTGGAATTCCTGCACATTTTTTTGCAGATTATAAAACTTTTGCACCCTTATTTTTGGATAAAAAAACTGAACAAGAACCAGTTAAAAAATTTCAAGAAGATTACGAAAGAGTAAAAGATTCTTCTTTAGATTATGGGAACATAACAACAGAGGAAATAAAATCTAAATTAGAGAAAGGTCATTTTATCTCTTTTGTAACAGGTCAAAGTCCAATGTTGCATTATAAAATGATTGTAGGGTATAATTTTCGAGGAGACAAAAAACAATTTAGGGTTTTTGACCCACAATATGGCGTGGCCAATATGGAAGAGTCAGAAATTTTATCTCACATGCGAAACGATAAAAGTCTTTGGGGAGTTGAATATGT
>CAZQHF010000050.1:0-4809 GCA_964593535.1 uncultured Candidatus Saccharibacteria bacterium | reverse complement strand
GACGATGGAAATGGCGAAAAGAATAAGTACAAATGATGTGTGTGGTATCGAGATACTTCCCGAATCAGTAAAGAAGGCAAAGAAAAATGGAGTAAATGTTAAAAAATCTAATCTAAATGAGAAATTACCATATAGGGATTGTACATTTGATATTGTACATTCAAATCAGGTGATAGAGCATTTAAATGATACTGATATGTTTATGGATGAGATATATAGGATTCTAAAACTTGGTGGTTATGCAGTTATATCAACAGAGAATCTTGCTAGTTGGCATAACATATTTGCTTTGGTACTTGGTTTTATACCTTTTTCACTTACAAATATATCATCAAAAAAAGCTACTATTGGTAATCCTTTTGCCCCTCATGCTGGCAAAGAAGCTACGGTAGCAAGTTCATGGCAACATATGAGAATATTTACAGTTTATGGACTTATGGACTTGGCGAAATTAACAGGCTTTAAGGTAGAGAAAGTTCTTGCCTCAGGATATTATCCATTTGGGAATCTCTTAAGCAATATTGACAAAAGACATGCTCATTTCTTTGTTTTGAAATTGAGAAAGTAAGTATTAAATTCTATACCAATCTTTTGGTGTAATACTTGGATTAACAAATAATATACTTTGTGTCCATTTCTTTGGTGCTATTACTTTTTTATTCTTATTTTCATTTAACCATGCACCCCACCAAGAGAAAGAGCTATTTGCAATTATATTATATTTACATAGACTCATTAGTATTATCTCTTGTGCAGAACTAAATTTATGTTTTGATACAAAGTAAGTGTCTTTTGGTAAGAATCTGAAATTCTTTGCTACCCAGTCTATATCATCTGAGAATACACATATTTTAGGACTTTTAATATTTAATATATTAAGAGCTTCTTTATAGTATTCAAAAGTTAGTACACCATGATGCTTGTTTGTTTTTGCATCTGTAACATAATCTCCTCTTCTTATATGCATAGAGATACTATTTTTATCCTTTTTAATAATATCTGAGACTTTTTTATATTCTTTTGTTTTTAGTTCTGGTTTTAAAGTAAATTCTTTTAATATATCCTCTCTATATTTAACAAAGAATTTTTCACCTTGGAAATATCCATTTAAGTATAGGTCTTTTTTGCCTAAATATTTTTCTATTGGATATATACCTGTAAATATTGTATATGCTTTTGAAGTTATGTAATCAATAAATTGGGTAATACTGTTTTCATGTCCTTTTAATGTTTTTATCTCAGATTCTTTTGCTATTTGTGAGGATATATTGAATTGTAATAATTCAAAAGTTCTTTTTGTTTCATAAGAAGGGATATTAGAGAAGTGTGATATATCTAATTTATGAATATCATTATTTTCTTTTGCTAGTGAATAACCACATGCATATTGAAACATTTGATTACCTAGACCACCTTTTAAATATGTAATTATCATAAATTTAGTTTATTCTACTAAAGTTCTTAATTAAATTTGTATATATTTTAAATATTATTTTACCTTTATTGAGAAGTCCTCAGAAGAAATAGATAGATTTTTATTGTAAAAAGGATCATTTGCTATTTCTTTTTCCCATCTATCCCACATTAAATCGATTTCTTTACCAAATTCTTTAATGTCTCTTGTTCCTTTATCTGGTGTTCCGACAGAAATAGATTCATGATGATACAGTTCTGCATATGGGGTGTAAAGGTTGTTGAATCCTTCTTTATATAGCTTTAGACAAAAGTCTACATCGTTAAAAGCAATTCTAAATTCTTTATTTAAACCTTTAACAGAATTAAATTTATCTTTTCTTATCATCAGGCATGCAGCAGTAACAGCTGAATAATTACGTATTACATCTTTTAGGACTGGAAAACCTTGAACTTCTGCAGGGAAATATTTGAATGCATGTCCAGCGACACCTCTTCCTTCTCCTCCATTAATACCTAAAATTACACCAGCATGTTGAATAGTGTTATTTGGATATAATAATTTTACCCCGACAGCACCTACCTCTTCTCTTTGTGCATGTTCAAGCATATTTTCTATCCAATTAGATGTAATTACCTCTGTGTCATTATTCAGTAATAATACGAATTCTCCTTTTGCATTTTTTACTCCAAAATTATTTACTAATGAATAATTAAAGTCTTTTTTCCAGTGTAAGAATCTTGTTCTTGGACTGGTTTTTAAGATTTTATAAAAATCAAAAGTATCTTTTTCTTTACTGCCCGTATCAACTATAATTATTTCATAGTTGTCATATGTAGTTTTTTCAAGAATAGATAAGACACATCTCTGTAGATAATGAACTTTATCTTTGGTAGGGATAATAATACTTACCATTGGATTTTTTTTAATATTATATTTAACCCTAAAAGATCCTGGGAATAGTCCCTTGGTTACAACAGCATCTAAATTTCTCCTGTTTACAGCATCTCTTAATGATTTAAGTGCATTCCTATCTGCATATCCTTTATTGTCATATACTGCGGCAGTAGATCCAGGTATTCTTCTCCATGAGTATAAAATATCGGCGATATGCTCAACATTTTTTGTTTTTTCAGTTACTCTTAGTAGTAAATCATAATCCTGTGAACCTTCATATCCTTTCCTAAACCATCCGACATCATCAACAAGGGTTTTTCTTATTACTACAAGATGGCATAAATAATTTATTGATAGAAAAAGATCAGGAGACCAATCAGGTTTAAAGAATGGTTCTGTTCTTTTCCCATTCATTTCTAATTTGTCTTCATCTGAATATATTAAATCAGTTTTTTTCTTTTTATTTAGCACTTTTACAACCTCTGCTAATGCATGTGGATGTATAATATCATCGTTATCCATAAGGGCAATGAATTCCCCTTGTGCTAATTTTAAAGCAGAATTAGAGGCTTCAGATATGTGTCCGTTTCTTTCTCTGAAGGTAACCTTTATATTCTTTCTTTTAGATATCTTTTTTAAATATTTTATCAATTCGGGTTTTGTAGAGGCATCATCGGCAATACATAACTCCCAGTTTTTATATATTTGATTATTTACTGATTTAACAGCTTTCTTTATCCATTTTAAATCGACATTATATACTGGCATTATTATGCTTATAAGGGGTTGATATGATAAATCTTTTATTTCTCTTGAAATTTTATTTCTTTTTGCTGGTGTAATTTTATGATTTTTTACCCAGTATTTGTATCTGTTCTTTTCGTATTTTTGGTTTTGTTTATATTTAATAAAATTATTAATTCGAGTAAATATTCTTTTAAAAGTTAACTTAAATCCATCTCTTCTTATATTTACAAAGAAATTTTTAAAATATTTTTTAAATTTCTCCCATAACTTTAATATTTTCCAAATATTTGTTTGCTGAAAAGCAGAATATTCTGTTGCTAGTTGAGTTAGTCTTACGATTTCATTTTGTTGTGCAATGATAGTAGAATCAAGTTTTCTAATCTTTGCATTTAATTTATGAAGTCTTTTAAGATTTTCTTCCATTTTATTTAATTGTTGAGAATTTTCTTCATTTGAGATTATTTCCATCTCTTGTATTTCTTGTTTTTGTTTTTTTAAGGATTCTGATAGATTACTGCATTTGTTTTGTAGTATTTGTATTTCAGATAATGCTTTATAATAACTTGTGAATGTTGTAATGAATGTGTTCTCTTCATTAATGATTTGTTTCTTGTTAAGAAGTAATACACCTAAACCATGATAATGTTCGAAAGTAATTGTATTAGGATACTCTGCGGTAATTTCTTCCCACAATTTATATACTCCAAAGTCATCTTTTTTTTCTAAAACATCATGTAAAAGAATTATGCCAGATTTTTGTTTTACTTTTGGTAACCATGTTTCAAAATCATGTTTAACAGCTTCATATGTGTGTAGTCCATCAATATGTAATATATCAATACTATTATCTTTAAATTCTTTTACGGCATCATCAAAAAGCATTCTATGCTGAATAATGTTAACACTGGTGTAATATTTATCTGCAATCCTTTGGAATTCTTTAAATACTTCTTCTCCATAAAAGCCTGCTTGCTCATCACCCTTCCAAGTATCAATACAGTGTAATTCTGTTTCCAGATTAAAATCTTTTACAGCTTGTGCAAAAGAAAAAAAAGAATTTCCCTTGTGTGTTCCTAATTCTACAAGAATAGAGGGTCTTGTATTTGCAACTAAGTCATATCCGAAGAAATAGTGACCACTCCATGCTGATGATTCTACAGGGAGATCTTTGGTAAATTCAAAAGTGGCGTTATTAGTTTTCCAAGTTTTCATCTAAAGGAGTTTATCATTATCCTTTCTCTTTGTTAATACTTTGTTTGATGCTAAAATCTAAGAAGATACAGATGAAAAAGATTTATGCAATAACTTCTGTCAGAAATGAAGAAGATATAATAGAGAGTTTTATTAGATACTCTCTTTGTATTGTTGACGGAATGGTTGTCAATGAAAATTTTAGCTCAGATGGAACTCTAGAAATACTTAAAAATCTCAAAAAAGAAGGCTTAAATATTGAAATTATAGAAGATAAAAGAGCAATGTTTCCTCAGGAAAGAAGAACGAATGAACTTCTGAGTTATACAATGGAGAAGTACAAACCAGACTGGGTGTTTTCTTTGGATGCTGATGAATTCCTTGCATGCCGAGAGGAAAGTTCTCTAATTGAGGCTATAGAATTATTAAATCCTCTAAAGATTAATCTGTTTGAATGGGAAACATATGTTTTCAACGGGGAAGAGGAAGAGATCCTTTTTATTCCAGAAAAGTTTAAGTACGTAAGGAATGAAAAGAGAAAATATTGTAAAACCGCTATG
>CAZQHF010000049.1:3657-4893 GCA_964593535.1 uncultured Candidatus Saccharibacteria bacterium | reverse complement strand
GACATACACGTTTAAAATCTGAACAGCCTATTGGAGTAATATGTTCTTTGTACTATAATAATTATTATCTAAATCTTTTTTAAAAAGACATGTCTAAAAAAAATATTTTTCTCCTTGTCTCTTTTATTATCATCGTCTCAGTTCTGGCTTTCTTTCTTTTTAGAAATAATAAAAAGATAGATCAGATAGTATATGAGGATACATTGACAATATCTAAAGAGTATTTAGTATTAAGATACAAAACAGATAATGTTTTAGTAAATGCAAAAGATTATGAAAGCTATGATGATTGGAATGAAGAGATTGCCTCAATTATTCAAGAGTGGGAAATATTAGAGAGTAAAGCATTAGAACTAGAGAAGAATGCAGATGAGATGTCTAATGAGATAACTGCATTTAACATGATAAAGAGTGCATATGCAAAGGACTACACTTATGCCGAAGTTCAAGCAATAGTAGAGAAAGCTCCTGCAGGAAGACAGATAAGGACATTGGCACAACATTTAGGAGTAGATGCTAAAAGAGCTCAGTTGATACTAAATCAATCTCAAGATATGGCAACTAGAGAGGCATGGGGAGAAGCAGGAGATACTTTTGAGAATTTAGAGAATCAAGCTATTGTTATTAAAGACACTTGTAAAGTGACTGTTTATGTAGGGGGTCTTGTAGCAACTGGTGGTGCTGTAGGAGCTGTAGCTCAAGTGACTACAGTTGTTGTAGGTGTGGATTTAGCATTGGAGGTAACTGAAGATAGTGCTCAGATAGCTCTTGGGGATAGGAATAAGGTGTCATCCTTTGTTAAGGATGTTAGAACAGTTACAGAACCAATTGCTTCTGTTTTAACTATAACTAATGTTCCTAGTAATCTGGGTTCCGCTTATGGGAAGTTTGATTCAGTTATGGTTGGATTAGAGCAGTTTAGGGATACTATTCAGGAAGGAAAGGTTATTGGAATAAATCTTAAAGATTTTGAATATCATCCTCCTTTTCAAGTGATTAAAAACACTAAGTACCCTGGAGATATAACTGTTGCAGAAATGGAAATGGCTGAGGTAGAGGAGTGGATAAAGAGTATTAACAAGGATTATAAACCAATGACTCAAGAAGAAGTACAAGAATTCCTAGGTATTGCAAATAAAGAGGCTGAACCAACCGAAGCAGTTGCTAAGAAAGAAGTCACTGAAAACGAAAAAGAAAATAATGTTGAGCAGACTGAAGGGAAAAAAGATGAAATTA
>CAZQHF010000049.1:0-3557 GCA_964593535.1 uncultured Candidatus Saccharibacteria bacterium | reverse complement strand
GTCGAAGAATTTGAAGAACTTTTTAGTGACTTTAAAATTGAAAATATTTCAGAGGTAAAGGAAATTTTTGGTGAGCCAGATGTTGTAAACACTTTTGATGATGGATATGGTAACTATATTTATCACAGACGACTTGTGTATCCAAATGGAAATATTGCTGGAATGACAATTAGATTTCAAAATCTAGATGTAGCTGGATATAGTATTATGATGGAAGAATATCAATAGAAGATTGCATCATCTGGTTAATTATTAATAAAACAAACTTTAATGGTTTTAAAACATAGTATACGGGTCTTGTTGGAACATGTTCAAAATGGAGGGGTGGACGAGACTTGAGCCGACTAATCACTAGCTTAAATGAGTTAGTACTGGAGAAATGTTAATTAATAATTTAATCACATGTACACTGTGCATTTTAGTATTAAAATACACGGTCATGTTGTGAATAATAGTAGTAAAATGTATAATAGAAACATGATAAAAAGAAAAATTGAAGACAAAATCAGTGAATATCTAGATGGAAAGGATTATAAAATCTTCTTTATTTGGGGGCCAAGAAGATCTGGTAAGACTACTGTTTTACAAAACTTAAGTAAGAAATTAGGAGTTAAAATATTCAATTTTGATTTTCAAAGTGACAGCTCCCTGTTTGTACCTACAAGAGAGGCACTTGATAAAATAGCATCTTTGGGAGATGTAATATTAATTGATGAAGTACAGAATTATCCATCAGCCACAGTTGCCTTAAAACTCTTACATGATGAATATGGAATTAAGATAATTGCTACAGGAAGTAGTGAGTTGAGACAAACAACTAACGATTTTGATTCTTTAGCAGGTAGGTATACAGAAAATTACTGTTTACCATTATCCATACAAGAGATATTGGAATACAATAATCCAAGGGAAATTGAAAAAGATAATATATTAAACAAAGAATCTAAATATCAACAGATATATGGTTCATATCCTGAGATATATTTAAGTGAACTTTCAGAAGATGCTAAACAAGATTTACTGAGTAATATAATTGATTCATTTGTACTTAAAGATGTAATCAATATATATAATTTAAAAGATTTAAAACTTGCTAAAGATATTCTTACAAAAATTGCATTACAACTTGGCAGTGAAGTTTCTCTTAGAGAGATTGCAACCTCTCTTCAAGCTAATTGGACAACAGTTTCTAATTATGTTGAGATATTTGTTAAAAACTATATCCTTATCTCTCTGCCATCGTTTAAAACAAATGCAAGAAGGGCAGTATCTGAAAACAAGAAGTACTATTTCTATGATTTAGGTCTTAGAAATGCATTAATTAAAGATTTCAGAGATTTAGATTTAAGACAAGATAAAGGAGCTGTATTTGAGAACTATATAGTTTCGGAGATAGAAAAGATTAAAAAGAGTATCAACTATAATTTCACTACATACTTCTATAGAGAATATAATGGGAAAGAAGTAGATTTAATTATAGAAAACTATAAAAAAGAGTATAAAGCTATTGAAATTAAAACAAATAAAGATATTAAGAGTATTGAGAAGGTATTTCCACTAGAACATACTCTTGAAGTAATAAATATGGATAACTACTATGATAAGTTAGGGAGTTTCTTTCCAAAAAAAGAATTGTCAAGTTAATTGACAAGGTATTTGTCAATATATTCTCATATTTATATATAAAACATAGTGGATGGGTCTTGTTGGAACAGCTCAATTTTGGTGGAACATACGAGTCTGGAACTTGAATATATAATCAACAGTTATTTCCTGCGATATTATTTTATTGGCTCTAGTGTTGGAGCTGCTACATCTGGCATACAACACTTATTCCCACTTAGATAGTATTGTCCATTATTTGTTATTCCTTCTGCTGCCATTTTGCAAGCTTGATATGCCACTGTACCTGAGGTTACACAATTATTTCCACTACTTCCTGTACTACTACTGCCTGAAGAAGCAGAGGGGGTTGTTGGATTGTAAGAAGGTGTTGTATTCCCACTTGTAGAACTATTTCCTTGGCAATATCCTTTTGTATTAAGATATGTACCTGCTGGGCAGCATTTCCCATTACCAGCATACGAAGTTCCTTTTGGACATACAGAGTATGTTGTTCCTTTTGATGCAGAGGCTGCAGCTTCTCTAGCGGCTTTTTCTCTTAACTCCTCACCTTTTTCTACTAAACCATCATACCATTTCTGATAATTTTGATATGCCTTCGCATATGCTGCTGTCTCTCTAATTACCATCTCTTGTCTAAGTTCTTTTTCAGTGGCTATTCTCTCATCTACATATGCTTCTAAGCTATTTGCTACTGTTTTGTAATTCCCAAATCCATATGTTGCCATAGTAGTTTCTACTTGGGCTGTAAGGAAATCTGCTAAATTATCCATATATCCCCAAGTAATTTTGTCTCCATTTCCAATAAATTCCATAGTTTCTGTTTTTGTTGTACTATCATTACTGTAGAAAGTATGTATCTTTCCTGCATTTGCTTCATCCCAATACCATGCCCATGATCCATTTTCTGTCCAGTGACCATAGTTTGCATAATCCTTGTTAGTCATCATCACAATGAGATCTTGAGTTCTTAATTTAACCTCTGCAGAACCCTCATAGAGTTCTACATGTCCCCATATACCATCTCCGCTAAAGCTACTTGATACCCCAGCGAAAAATTCTGTACCTGTTACATACATAACTCTATCTATCATCTGTACGCTAAATTTCTTACTATCTTCCTGAGGAGCCACTCTGTAGTAAGCATATCCATTTAGTTGAACAATTCTTGTCTCTTTGTCATACATATTTACTTGTATGGAGGGAGTATCTTTTGTAGTTAGTGTGATTAGGGAACCGTCTGGAAGTACTAGATATACATTGTAGAAGTAAGTATTCTGTATTGAATCGGGACCATCATATTCTGCGAAGGTTAGAAGACAGTGGTTGCTAACTTGCACAGGTTCTCTTCCTACAAAGTACTGAGTTTCTTTTGCTTCTGTACCATCTGAGTATGTACAACTTTCAATCATTTCTACTTCTGGATCTGTATTTATTATATCTGCATATACCATGTATTTTGTTTTTGTATCTGCAGGCGTATATGTTTGTAATGGTATTTCTAATACTTCTTCTGAATCATTTGCGTATCCTAACATTGTTTGATCCTCTGGCACATTTTTATCATCTAGGCTTATCTCTTCTCTACTTTTTAGTATGAGGAGTGTTGCAATGAGTAAAATTAAAATAGTTAGGGGTATACAAATTAAAATGATTTGCTTTTTAGATAGAGAGATCTTAGGGAGAGTTAATTTATTCATTTTTTTATGAATGAGATTATTAATTACTGTACCAATTAAGAATAGTTATGTCAATTGTGTGTATGAGTTACATACATATGAGAGTTTAGGAGATATCCCTTCAGATATTTATTCTAATCCTGGTGAAGATAAATAATATTTTATATTATTCTTAATATAAAAATCGGATAGTAAGAAAAATATTGGCAAATGCAACCATAAGTTTACATAAAACAACTGTAAGTTGGTGGTTGC
>CAZQHF010000048.1:0-4901 GCA_964593535.1 uncultured Candidatus Saccharibacteria bacterium | reverse complement strand
TAGAACGCTTGCATGGGGTGCAAGAGGTCGCTCGTTCAAGTCGAGTCACCCCGATATTTATAAGGAATATTATCCGTTTGTCGTTATTTTCTTCTTTTCTTGGTATAAATTTTCATTCCACATAACCCAAGTATGCTTGATAACCCTAATCCAATACCATTTAAAATATTATCGTATGTAGGTGGATTAACTGGATCATTATATGCTAATACATATGTTGAGTATGCGCCAGTATTGAATGTGAGTGTTCCAGTTGAGGGATTATATATAGCTTCAATCTCTTCTACAGTACCTTCATGTTCTCTAAGAATCTTGTACTGGGCATGACCTTCTAATTCGTCAGAAAGAGTAAGCGTAATCGTACTGTCTTCTTCCAGTTCTGTGATATTTGTTCTCCAAACATCTTGTGTACCACCTTTATTAATTACTTCATTCAATGAGAGATCAAGATATGAACCGACCTCAAACCCGTCCAAAGCGGTAGTAAATTTACTTTCTTGTACATCCTCTGCCTCATCAATAATTAATTCTGCGTTACCATTTATCTGGTTTGCAGGCATTGTGAGACTTGCGGAAGTAATTTTATTAGTTTCAATGTTAACTATGTCTGGAGTCTTCTCAAAAATGGCACTTATATGTACATGGTTAGATGGCATAGTGAAAGTGTATGAAGCTTTTCCTTCCTCTGGTGAGGTAGGATTTCCGTTTATACCCCCAGAAACATATTGATACCCATAGTCTGGAAGTAGTTCTATGGTAACCTCTGTTCCCTCTTCAATGCTAAAATCATAAAAATCTCCTGAAACAAATTTGTAACCTTTTGCTGCTATTACATTTACGGTACCATTTACAACTCTAGCATCATCAGTTGCATCATAGTTAAAACCTAATTGGAAAAGGGATTTTGAAGTAGATTCAAGCAAGAAGTTGTTTGCAGAAAGAGTTAGAGAGTAGAAGTTATTTGAATCTATACCTTCTACGCAATCAACAACTGTAGGCTCTGTATTTTCTTCTGCTGTACCAGTAAACTCAGTCCATTCCCAATACCCTGATTGAGGAGTGAAAGTTCCCAATTCATTTGTATATGAAAAATCAATTATTGCTCCACCTATTACTATTGCTGAGTTAACATTTTCGGTCGCCGTGTTGCTTGTATTAATTGTAAGTTTAGCTCCCTGTCTTGCTTGTACTAGCATACCTTCACCTTCCAAGGGAGTCGGATTATAGTAGTAAAGTCCTGTTCCTAGTGTATATATTGAAATATTTCCAAAATTCAAAGAAACATAGGATGCTCCTATTCCAGAAGTCGATGGTGTCTCCAAACTACCTATGAATACATCTCCATCTCCTCCATGTACTCCAGCATGAGTTAATATCCCTCCGTTAAGATATACATCCCCAACCTCACCCATACCAAATAGAATATCTACATTACCGTCGAAATTTACAGACATGTTATCCGCAATATTTCTTGCTATAGTTACATCTCCTCCAATAGCGTTTATACTGATTGCACCATCTCCACTACCAGAAATATATGGAAAAGTTGGAGATATTGTTGCATCAATATTAAATTGATATCCTCCATAAAAACTGCTCTCTATCTCCCAACCATTTCCTGAAGCGGAAGTAATTTGAGGGTCTGAAGTTTCATCTATAACTAGAGTATCTCCTACAAATATTTGAATAGGGTCCCCTTGAGGTGGTCCTAATGGTTCTTCTGTGGCTGGAGGGTTAAAAGTATTTCCTTCTACAACATATGTATCTTCACAATTAATTAAGAGACCTCTAGGTACGGAAACAGTTATTGAGGTACCTATTGCACCGATTGTTAATCTACCTCCTACACCAATAGTAATGGCTGGTTGATTGTCACCAAAACCGCTAATGTTTAGACTAGCCGAATCTCCAGTAATTGTTAAGTCACCATTCATAGCAAGAATTGCAGAACTATCAGTAGTAACCATTATTGAATTTGATCCAACTAGATTAATATCTAAATCTCCACTAGCACTAATTCTATCTAGATTGGCATTATTCAAAGTTAATGTGTGTGTCCCCACATCAAAAGAGACCCCAGTTATACCATGAGATTCATTATATCCTCCACCTACGTTATATATATTCACGCCATTAACATCTAAACTCTGTATCGGAGCATCTAGTGCAATAAGTGGTGAAAGAGGGACAAAGAGAAATGAAATGAGGAGAAAAAAAGAGAAAAGATCTCTTAATCTGAATGCTCTATGGGTATTTTTTTTCATAATGTAAGGGCTAGATATTAATTATGATAGTATTAATATATGAATTAAATTTACTTATGTCAAATTGGAGATGAAAAAGGTTAAATTAACGAAGCAATTAATATTCTCAATAGTATTTACAATTGGTATTCTTCTCTCTATTAGATATCTTTACTTCTGGTATTCTGATTCTAATCAGATAAACGACGAGATAGAGAAGATTAATTCAATTACAAAAACAACCGAAGATAAAACAGATAATACTAATCAAATAGTAAACCCTCCTTTAAACGAAGATAGTCCATATTGGAAATATATAAAAGTAGGTTTAATCGATGTAGATTTTGAAGAGTTGAGAAAGATAAACTCAGAAACAAAGGGCTGGATTAAAGTAGAAGGTACAAATATTAATTATCCTTTTGTTCAGACCAAGGATAACACTTTTTACTTAAATCATACATTTAATAAAAAAGAGAATAATGCAGGGTGGGTATTTTTAGATTCTAGGAATAATATTGAAGAACTAGATAGAAACAACATTATCTATGCACATGGTCGTGTTAACTCTGTACTATTTGGTACTTTAAAAAATATAATGAAGAGTAATTGGTATGAGAATTCAAATAATCATATTATTAAGTTGTCTACCCAATCACATAATTCTCTTTGGCAGGTATTTTCGGTATATCGTATTCCTACAACAAGTGATTACTTGGTAACTGATTTCCGCAATGATGAGACTTTTGATAACTTTCTTAAATTTATTAAACAAAGGAGTATATATGATTTTAATATTGAGTTGTCTTCCAAAGATAAAATAATAACTCTTTCAACATGCTATTCTTCCAAGGAGAAAGTAGTTATGCATGCGAAATTAATTAAAATTGAACAAAAGTAATACAAGAGTATCTATTTTTTAGGCTTAAATATCTCTTCTACCTTATAGTCTTTCTCTCTTTGTTGCTATTTCACCTTGTACTCACAATATAGTATGTATTACTAAGTATATATATTTTAGTTATAACTAATATTTTCTGTACATTTAAGATACATATGTCTTAGCATATATATGCATACTTAAATTGTTATAATATTAAATATGACAAACAAGAAGATTTCGGTTTTTATAGCAGTATTTGTTTCAGTATTAGGTTTTGCATTTATAGAAGCACTTAAACCTGTAATCAATAATTATTCTGCTAAACAATACACAGTTACTTCACAATATGAATATGCTGATGAGGATATACAATCAAGAAAGGTGTACTTTGAAGCAGAGGAGAGTTCTTCAAAGATGATTAATATGCTAAGTAAGGTGCTTGACATTGATATGGATGATATTGAAGATGCTCTGCAAGGGGGTACTAAACCTAGTGAACTGTTAATATCAAATGGTATATTTTTATCTGATCTCTCAGAGGAGTATTCATTTGATATAGTGGGGGATGGATTGGTTAGATTTAGAGCGTAAATATTATATATTGGCTAAAATATGACTTATTACAATTACAAACTGTAAATACAGTTGAAATATTCATGTATTTCTGAAACAATGGAAATGTATAATTTTAATAATACATATAATGAAAGTATCAATAGACAAAAGCAAGTGTATAGACTGTGCTACATGTGTAGGAATATGTCCTGATGTATTTGAAATTAAAGATGATGGTACTGTTGAAGTGAAAGAAGAGTTTAAAGATAAAGATATACCATCTGAATTAGAGCAGAAAGTATTAGAAGCACAAAGTATGTGTCCTGCAACTGCTATTGTAACAGAAAAATAATCATGGATGAAAAAATATTATGTATAAAAGAGGAAACACTCTTTAAATATGGGAAATGGAATGGTCTTATGACTTCTACTCCTCAAAAATATCTTAATCTTCTTAGAGAGAATGGTGAATTTAGAGTAAGAGAGGAGCTTGAGAATGACCCAGAGTATAAACAAATAATTGCACAGGTAATACTTAGATACAAAGATAAATATTTTCTTCACAGACAGGTAAAAAGAAATGAGGAAAGACTTAATTCGTTATGTCCTCTGCCCATTGGTGGTCATATTGAAGAGATTGATTCTAATAGTGATGATATTTTAGAAACAGCATTAGAAAGAGAGTTACATGAAGAAGTTGATTTAAAGAGTAATATTATTAGTAAAAATTATCTAGGTTTAATATATCTTGAAGATGATAATCCTGTTAATTTAGTTCATGTAGGATTTGTATATATTTTTGATTTAGATGGAGCAGATGTTCATGTAAAAGAAGAAGGTTTGGAGGATATTGGATTTGTAAGTTTAGATTATTTAAAAACTAATTCTGAAAAGCTTACCTACTGGAGCAGAATAATAATTTATCATTTATAAAGGTATGGATGATTGTATTTTTTGTAAGATTATAAAAGGGGAAATACCTTCATACAAAGTGTACGAAGATGATAAGGTTATAGCATTTTTAGATGTAAATCCGTTAAGTAAAGGTCATACATTAGTACTTCCTAAGCAACATTTTGAAACAGTGTTGGATATCCCTTCTGATTTGTATTCATATTTAGCACAGGTAGTACAAAAAGTAGCAAAGAATTTAAATGAGAAGTACAAACCAGAGGGTATTCTTATAAACCAGAATAATGGAGAAAGAGCAGGTCAGGTTGTTC
>CAZQHF010000047.1:0-5192 GCA_964593535.1 uncultured Candidatus Saccharibacteria bacterium | reverse complement strand
GAAGGAGATGACAAGATAACAGGAAAAGGAGATTGCTATTTATTAGGGGGAGAAGGAAATGACAAGATATATGGTTATGCATCAAATGAGATTATTAAGGGAGGGGAAGGAGATGATTATATTGAAATAAATATGATGGAAGAAGGAAAAATAAATACAAAACTAAGGATAGATGGAGAAAGGGGAAAAGATATATTAAATATCAAAGGAATTGAAAATGCAAGTTTAACAATTAGTAGTGAAAATGTAGTAATTGCTAAAGATAGTAATGGAAAAGAGGTAATGGACGAAACAATAAAAATAACAGATGGAACAAATGTTTTACAAGCAAAAATATCTGGTTTTGAGGAAATTCAGTATAATGGAATAAAGAATGACAATCTAATGAATGAAATAACTGGTTCAACAGAAGTCAAAGAACCTGTAAAGAAAATAGAAGAAAAATATTATGTTTCTTTGCCTTTGTTATATGTATATAAGAAAGTTTTAGAATCAGAAGATGGAACAGAAGTTGTTTTTGGAGATATAAAATTAAAATATACAAATAAGCAAATGATTTTTGAAAGAAACGGGGGAAAAACACTTATCAATATGGATAAAGATAGTGCTTTAAGTTTAATAAACAAAATTTTAGAAAGAAACCAGAAATATAATGGTTACTTAGCATTTAAAGGAGAAACAATTGATAAAATAGGAATAATGCCTGAAGAAAGTGAAGCATACAATGAAGTAGCAAGAGGATTTATAGACAGATTATGGGCTGAGAAAACAATTTATCTAAGAGGAGGATATATAATAGAAGAAGAAGAAAAAGTAATTAATCCTGCAACACCAAAGATTACAATATACAACAAACTTAAAGAAATAGAAAAAGATGGAAAAAAGGAAACAGAGAAAGCAGGAAGCAGAAAAATAGAAAGTCCAGCTAAAATAAAGATAAAAACAACTGAAATAAAAACACAAGAAATGAAAATAGAGCCAAGTTTAATTGAAAAATATGATTCTGTATTTACTTATTATACAAAAACAGGAAATGTATTCTATACTGAAAAGTCTAGTATAACTGAAAAAGATTTGCAAGCAAATGAAATCTTTAAAGCAGATAAAGAAGGAATTGATTTCCAGCAAACATATTTAGCTGAAATTGCAGTTACAAATCCAAATAATAAAGATGCAACTGTAAGTATATATTCTGGAAATACTGAAATTTCACAATTAAATATAACAAAAAATACTACAAGAAGAATCTATTCTGTATTTAATTTAGGAGAAGAAATAAAAATATCTGCAAAAACTCAAGTTGAAAAAGATTTAAGTGTAATTACAAAAATAGTTTATTTAGATAAAGAGGGAAATATAAAAGAAAAAACAGAGAAAAAACAAGAATTTAACAATAATAATATTGTTGCTTTGACAAGCATAAGTGCTGATGAGGTAAGTAATAAAGTGCATGATTATTTGATTCATTTATCAGACAACAGTGTTTTATTAAAGAAAGACAAAAGTAATGTTGTTTCTTTAAGTTGGAATCTAACTACAATAAATGATAGTTTAACAGGATTTATAAAAGAAGATGACAAAGTTGAAATAAAAGAACTAAAAGAAGAGGCAAAAATAATTCCTCCAACTAAACCCCCTGAAACAAGTAAGCCAGCAGATGCAAAAAAAGAAGATAATGGAACAACCCCAACTAAAACAGAAAAACCTGCAGATACAGCAACCGAACCACCAGCAGATACAACAACTGCAGAAGAAGAAGCATCAGAATATGTCTTAGTAAATAAAACTGACTTAATAATTAAAATAAATAATGGGGGTGTAAATTTAAATGATCTATATCCTGATATAAAAGTAACAACAAAAGATAAAGAAATTAAGTTATTAGAAATATTTAAGATTGTTAAAGAGGGGGATAACTACAATATAGAAATTGATGAAACTAAGATTAGTAAAAATGAAATAATATATTCAGATGCTAGAAAAAAAAATATTTACAAAGGAACAAAAAATAACGAGGATTTATGGCTTTCCAAAGAAATAATGGGGGTAGTTATGAAGGGGGAAGGAGGAGGAAATTCTGAGATTGGTGTTATAGATACACCTGATTTTTATAAAAAAGATAATAAATATATTATATTAAAAAATGATTTTTTAGATGCAACAAATGCAAGATATAACTCTTTTCTTTATAATAAAGATAAAAAAGAATTTAGCAATCAAATATATGTTATATCTGTATTTAAACAAGAAAGAGATGATGTGTATATATAATGAGAAGAAGAAGGGATATTTTTCTGATTTATATTTATCAGGAATTTTATATAAGGAGTATGCCAACCTAATGAAAGATGAAATAATAAAAATTCAAGCAAGTAATGGAAATTTTGTTGAAATAAGTTATAAAGAAAATGAGGAAGTAATAGTAAAAAATAAAATTGGAGAAGAAGAAAAACAAGAGGAATTCGGAATAAAACAGATAGACGCAATAGCTAGTAACAACCAGCTTGGTGTTTATAGTGAAAGTGCAATAAAAGAACAGACAATAGATTTAAGTGAAATAAAATGAATATAAAAGAGATTTACTATCAGATGGAAGACAAATGGTATGATGTCTTGGATGGATTAAACAATAGTGTGCCTGTTTATGGAGTAATTGATAAAATAGACAAAATAATTCCAAGTTTTCTTTTGTTTTTAACTGTTTTAGTTGGATTTGTGTTTATTTTATTAGGAGGATTTGTATTTCCACAAAATTATAATTTTCAAATAAGTATTGCAGATGAATCAGGAAATCCAATAACTTTAGCAGATGTATATATAGAGGATAATAAAGGGGAATTTAGTTTGGAATTACAAACTGATGAATTAGGAAAAATTAAAGAACAAAGATTAAGACAAGGAGAATATATAATAAGTGTAAATAAAAAAGGGTTTAAGGAAGGAATAAAAACAATTGAATTAAAAGCAAACAATACAACTGAAGTTTTAGTTTTAAAAGAATCTGATTTAGGAATATATACTTTATCATTTAAAGACAAAGATAGTTCTCCATATATTGGAAGAATTGATTTAACTTTTCAATGCTCTAATCTAAATGTAAATCCACCAGAGCCAAAGACAATAATGACAAGCACTGTAAAGATAGAAGAGCCTGAAAACTGCGGATTAATAGTTACTGCAAGAACTGAAAATGCAACCCAAACAATTACATTAAACCCAAGTATTAAGACAAAAAGCATAATGTTTGAAGGAGCAAATACAAAAGAAAGACTAACAGTTCTTGTAAAAAAAGATGGATTAGGAATAGAAGGATTAATAAGAATCTATGATAATGGTTTGCAATTAGAAAGAGAATATACAAGCACAGGAACTGCAAGTTTCTTATTAGAACCTGGAAATTACACAGTTGTTTTTGAAAACAGTGATTACAAAAGAATAAGTCAAGATATTATTCTTTCTGCTGAAAAAACAGTGGAATTGGAAGCCGAGCCAAACCCAATTGGAACAATAAAACTGAATTTTGTAACAGACACTAATTCAACAAAAATAGAAACAAACATATTTGCAAGTTTGAAATATGGAAATGAAATAATCGGAGAACAAGAAACTTCAAATGGACAAATAGAATTTGGAATATATACAAATGGAAAACATGATTTAGTTGTAGATGCAAGTGGATATTGTATAAAATATATGAGTGGATTGGAAAAAGGAGAACATACAATTAAACTTAAAAAATATGAAAATGATTGTGGTGGAAAATTAAAAGTTACAGTTATAGATAGTGATAGAAAACCAATAGCAAATGCATTGGTTGGATTATATGATAGTGAAGGTGTAAAATTAGGATTTAGAGACAGAACAACAGACATAAATGGAACAGCTGAATTTGAAAATGTGCCTTCAGGAACATACAAGTCATTTGCAAGAAAAGGTTTCTCTTATGGTTGGAGTATAGCAGAGATTTTCAGTCAAAGAACTCCAGATAAAACTAGATTAATAGTTTCTATGGAAACAAAAAAAGGAAATTTAACAATTAATATAAAAGATAAAGAAGGAAAAGAAGTTCAATTTGCCCATATTGCATTTATTGATAATTTCAATGAATTAGTAAATGGAGGAGCAAAACCAGTTGAAAAAACAACATATACTATAGAAACACAAGCAGACAAAAGTGTAGCAGCAATTGTAACAAAAGAAGATTATGCAGATTATATTTCATATCCTGAATTAATTGTTCCATCTACTGTAAAGACAATAGATGCTGTTTTAGAAAAACCAACAATAACTGGGGATTTGAAAATTTATTATATTGGAGCATACAAAGGAACAGAAATTGCAAGTTCTTTAGCTCCTGGAGAAGAATATGATTTATTGTTTAAGATAGATATTCCAAAAACTAAAACCTATGATTTTGTCGGAGCACATATAAGAGTTGGAGAAAAAATCAGACAAGATATGGATAATATAGAAATAGTAAATATAGAAGCACCTGGACAAATATCTATTAGAAAAGGAAGCACATACAATCCAAACAAAGAAGATGATGATATTGAAGAATTAGTTAGTGGAAATTCTAAATGGTTATCATTTGAATGGAATATGAGAGGAGATAACCAGAAATTTAAAAGAGGAAATGTTTATTTCAAAGTCAAGATTAAAGTTAAAGAAACTGCTGTTTTGAATAATGATTTACAATTAGATTATAGAACATGGGGATATAAAGAAAGTTTAGCAAAAGACCCAGAAGATGAATTAAATGATGACTATACTCCAAGTTTGTATTCAAAGACATATACAAAAAAATTAGCAGTTGGAGGAGAAACATTATGTTCAGAAGATTTTTGTTTTTCAGGAACTGTTGTTGACTTAAAAGAGAATATAGGACAATCAGTTTCAAATAGTTACAATGCTAAAAACTATAATGATTATTCAATGAGTTTCAATATATTGAATTCTGGAAATAGTCAATATCCAGATGCAGAAATAAAAATTAGTTCAGATAATATACAGATTAAAGACTATTCTGTTTATGGTGGAACAAACAAAGGAGAACAAAGAAATTTAGGAAAAAATGAAACAGAATGGATAAATATTGATGATTTCACTAAAAATCAGACAATAAATGGACTATTAACTTTATTGACTGAAAAAGAAGGCTCAAACCAGATAAAAATTGAAATAAGAAGTTT
>CAZQHF010000046.1:0-5306 GCA_964593535.1 uncultured Candidatus Saccharibacteria bacterium | reverse complement strand
AGATATTCTTTTCTAATGTTAGCAAATTTAATTTCCTTCATTTTCTTTTTTGATGAGTAATAGCCTGTAAGAAGGCCTAAGTTAGAAATTAAGAATACCATTGAAATTACTGGTGTCATTCTAAATACCTCTGTAATTTGTATTTTAAGAAGTGAGTTGATAATAATAAAGCCGAGGAAGTTTAAAAGCATGAGAATACAGAGAGATATGAATGAAAGAAGAGTAATTTTCCCATTCTTTGAGAATAGATATATAGTTAGAACTATTATTGCAATAATGGAAAGATACAGAAATATCTCTGTTCTTAATTCGTATCTGCTCCAATTTTGTATTACATTTTGTATTAAGTTCATACTTTTAGAGATTTTCTTACTTTAGATATATAGTAGGTGGAGATTAAGAGTGAGAGATTGCTTAGTATTATGAGAATTAATAGATCATTTGCAAATATTTTTACATAACCAAAACCTAACAGTATACAAAGGAGTGACACAAAGGTAAGAAGCAGAGTAATGTGAACTCTTGACTCTGTGTTTTCTGCTATCATTCTGATTATTGCTGCTACTACTATTACTTCTAATGCAAGTATAAATATGTCGACAGGGGTTGTTGATAATTTAAGATATGTTATCCATGAGGATACTGCTAGTACTGTTGCTATTCCTGATTTAAGAATTATACTTTTTCTTGTTTTCTCTACTACTAATAGGTATACATATATAAAGAGTATTGCAATTAGAATCCCTTCTGTTAATTTAATGTAATCTATTTCAGCAATATCAAGGGGTTTTTCTTCTTCATTTGTTACTACATATGACATTGGTGCAACACCACTATTGTATAATATGCTTATTTCTTCCGCATATTTCTCATCTGTAGCAGAAGTAGATGGTGCAAATGTTTTGTCTCCTTCAATTATCTGAACAGGTGTTACAAAGCCATCAATGCTTACTCCTACTATTTGACCTGAACACTCCTTTAAGAATTCATTCCATTTGCTACTCCATGGCCATGCTTTAAATATTGCAAAGTATGAATAATCTCCGCTTGTGTTTTTTAGTTTTGTTACATATACATTTCTAAAATCTTTTCTTGTAAACTCCGTTTTATTATAGTTTTCTTCAAGGTAAGGAATAAGGGGGTTTTCAGTATCTTCATAATTCACATCATCTTTTCTTGTAACAATGGTTACAATAAAGGGGGCTTTAACAAGCTCTTCAACGAATTCTTGTTCTTTAGATGTTTGTACATTTACTTTAAGATAGTAATTTTCATTTTCTTTGTGAGATGTAATGGATGACTGTTCTACATCAAATTGTTTAAGTCTTTTTTGAAGTACTGATTTAAGCTGTGTAATATCTTTTTGTATATCACTGCTTTGAGAGATATCAAGTTCAAGTGTATACTCCTTTGCCCAGTACATGTTATTTTTGTTTACAAGATCATATGATGCAGAGGAGGAGACTTTCTCTGTAAGAGGAAGAGAAATAAGGATAAGGGCTAGTATAGTGGCACTGATTACAACAGAGATAAAATAATTAAATATTTCTCTCCAATTAATTTTCTTAAATTTGAATTTTATCTTTTTCATTACAGTAAATCTGAGTCTTTACCTATTAGTATTATTTTATCCTTTGTTAGGGCATTCATTAATATTGGATCTCTTTTCTTTTTACCAAATTCAAAATCTTCTACTTTCATTACACTATATCTTATTGATCTGCCAAGCTCCTTTTCAACACTGCTGACTGCTGAAGATACCTCTCTTATCTTCATATCACCAATAAAGAGAATGTCTATATCTGTTTTATCTAGATATTTGTTTTTTAAGAATGTCTCAGTTACAATTACAACCTTAACTCCGCTTAATGGCTGAAATGTATTGTAAAGAAGTTTTCCAATATCAGATTCTTTAAAAAACATTGACCTTAAGTCCCAAAGAATAGGGCACTGTTTATTTATAGTGTACATTATCTTGTTTCCCTCTTTGTGAGATTCAAGAAGTCCAGCTTTCTTCAAACTAAGAAGTTCTCTTCTTACTGCATTTATTTCTTCATCTAGCTCTCTTACTAAACCTCTTACATGGTATGATTTATTTACATCTTCCATGTATTTAGCAAGTACTTTAATTCTTACTTTTGATATGAACAAACTCTTAAGCATATCCCCTCCTTAATTAAATATTAAATAGGCTAAGAGGGGCAGCTCTTAGACCTGGGGCATTCTATTGTTCAATTATATCAAATTTTCCTACTGAAAGAGGAACTACAGAAATCCATGTTCTTCCTCTATTAAATTGTATCTCATTTCCGCTATTATCGTAATATGTTGTCCTGTCTGTTCTTGATGTTTTCTTCCATTTTCCTGTTGTAATTTTCCCATCAATAAAGTAAGTTGATTTTCCTTCTCCAATTGTAGTTAGTATTATTCTTCCTTTGTCATCATATGCAGGAGAGTAATCTACCTCCTGAATTATTAAGTTCTTTGTATATACCTGTGTATTTGTTTCTTGATCTATTAGTTTCTTTCCTCCTATTTCTTCATAATATGAATTTGTCTTTATATCATATGTCCATATACTGTCATATGCTCCATTATTTCTAATTCTTTCATGAAAAAGTATTTTTACTTTAGTTTTTTGTCCCCTGTTATCAAGAGTTGCATCCTTCTTAAATTTCCACCTCTCTATAGTAGGCATACCATCCCATCTTTTATCTTCTGCATACTCCCATGCTGTAAAGAGAGAAGAGTATTCATTGTGCGGAGCATATCTTACACCATCATTCCATCTCCATGCTCCTGCTGTTGCAATATTCTTAATTTTGTATGAATGTATATTTCCGCATGCATCTGTTTTAGGATTGTTTGTATCTGCACAGCCATCATATATAAATAGAGGATCGAATGGAGAGAGCCATTCTAAGTAATATTGTCTTGCACTCCTTATCGGTCCAACTTTCTTAGGTGCTTCGCTCCAAAATATTGCTAAAAATCTAGTTATACCTGATTCTGCTAATGTTTCAAATACAACATCTGCACTATTTAGTCCTGATTGAGGTCTTGCTTCTGCATGGTTATTTATCATTACAGCAACGGGTCTTCTTTTTTGCAAATCTTTTATTTCAGTTTTTGTAAACAGTTTTCCATTTATTGGACTTTCTTCTGTTTTAGGTTCTAAGGGAGCTGGTATTGGTACTTTTTCAAATATATTTTCTACGGAATTGGGGAGAATATATCCATTGTTTAGATTAATAACTTCAGATGGCTTTTTGTATGGTTTCGCTTTGTATATCCCAAAATAGTAAAAGAGAAATATTCCTGTAAGTATAACTAGGGCAGATATGCCGATTATCAAACCTGTTTTCTTCTTCTTGGGTTTGTCTTTTTTCTCTTCTTGTGGCAGTGCAGTAGTAATATTTTGAGCAGTTGGAGTTTGTATTACTGGTTCTTTCTGCTGAACAGTATTAGCCTTTTTGCTTTGCAGCTGTGCATCTGTCATACTTATCTCTTTTTGCATATGTATAATTTAGCATGTAAGAGGAAAAATGTTAATCATTAAATAAATGTGATAGTATAAATATATATTAGTTAAGTAAATATTGATATGAGAAATCGTCTTTATGTATATATATTAGTTTTAATTTTAAGCAGTGTACTGCTTAGCGGATGTACAAAGGAGGATAGTGAGGAGGCAGATATTCAGACAGATACTTCTGTAACTGAGCAGGAGGAAAATGAAGAAGAAAAGCCAGCAGAAGAAAAGCCAGTAGAAGAAAAAGAAGAGAGTACTCAGGATAGTAGTAGTAATTTAGAAGGATTTGGAAAGGAAAAAGTCGTTTTAGGGCAGGCAAGTGAATTTGAATATATACTTGATAGCATAGAGGCAAAAGAGGATGAGAAGTATTATGAGTTTACATTTAAGATATCTTCTTCACAGGAGGGTGCTGTAGCTCCGCTGTTTACAGTTACACCTCTGCTTTCAAAGGGAGTATTTAGAGTCTCTCTTACTAACATATTTGATGATAATAGTACAATTACACATAGTAAGGGTGTTGCTATTAACAAGGGTGCTATTACAGCTTTAACAAGGATTGTTACAGATTCTGATACTACAAGGGGATACGATATTGGTGTACAAGGGAACAATCAGTTTAAGGTTGATATGCAACAAGAGGGTGATAGTTCTGTATGGATATTTTCAGTAAAGGTGTCATATGATACTAACTATAGTGCACCAGTAATAGATTTTGGAAGTACAGAGTTCTCTTCTGAACCTCAAAAGATAGAGGGTGTAACTTCCCAGCAGGGTGCTAAGATTGTTGACTATTCATACATCTATTCATCGGGTATTTTGAAGTTTTCCTTAGAGGTAGCAAGCGGTGCTTCTAACCCTATACCTTCTTTAACTGCTCAGTACAATGATGAAGGAGTTTTGGCTGTTAATTTCCCATCACTGGAGCAGGATAAGGTATCGCAGTGGGGAAGTGTAATTAATCTTCCTGCTGGTGTAAAGGTGGAGATTTCAAGGACAGGGCAGGAGTCTGTATATATGTTTAGCGGGATTAATAACAGGAAGCCGTTTCGTATAAGTGCATCTCAGAGTCCTAATTTAGTAAATATTGAAATTGATTTGTAAAAATGATAGATAAAGATCGTGCTTTAAAGCTTCTAGATAAGTATGTTTCTACTCCATGGCTTAGGCTTCATATGATTGAGAGTGAGGCGATTATGGTTTCTCTTGCTAAATATTTTGGTGAGAATGAAGATGAGTGGGGTTTAGCAGGACTGCTTCATGATTTAGATTTTGACTATGTTCAAAAGGATCCTCTTAGGCATGGTGTTGAGATTGATAATATATTTAAGATAGAGGGTGTTGAGATTGGAAGAGATATTCCTGAGAGTGTATATCATGCAATTAAGGCTCATTGTGAAGGTAGTCCTAATATTTCACAAAAAAGAGAATCAAAACTTGATTATGCTTTAAGCAGTGCAGAGACTATTAGCGGTTTTTTAGTTGCTTGTGCACTTGTTCAGCCTGATAAAAGGATTAAGAGTGTTAATGTAGATAGTGTAATAAAGAAATTTAAGAAGAAGGATTTTGCAAAGGGGGTTAATAGGCAGTTAATATATGATATTGAAAAGGTAGGTATGTCTTTGGATGAGTTTGTTCAAATATCTCTTGATGCACTATGCACTATTTCAGAGGATATTGGGTTGTAGTATAATAAGCTGCTACGGGGTGTAGTTCAGGTGGCTAGAACGCTTGCATGGGGTGCAAGAGGTCGCTCGTTCAAGTCGAGTCACCC
>CAZQHF010000045.1:1325-5521 GCA_964593535.1 uncultured Candidatus Saccharibacteria bacterium | reverse complement strand
TGTATCATCTCCAGGAATCATATCCTGAATTATCAGTTTATCATTGTATCCTGCATTATAAATATCATTAATTACATTCATCAGCTCCTTTTTATTCTTTACTCTGTATACCTTCTTTTGTGTATTAAACGGATGTTTCCAGTATTCAACTCCGTTGGAAGGCTTAATTATAACAGGGTAGGGGAAATTCAATTGAATACCATCTCCCATATTTTTTGAATATACAAAAGTTTTAGGATATGGGAGATTATACTTCTTACAGAGAGAGTAAAAGCTCTCTTTGTTTGTTAACTTCTCAAACTCAGCAAGATCTATTACTGAAGTAATTACATTCTTTCTAAACTTGTCTTTAAATCTGCATACAAGCTCTACATAGCTATCACCACAAGGAATAACTATTATCTTTTTCCCTTTATACTCATCTGCAATTTTATTTACCGTTTCTAAAAAAACATCCTCATCCTCAATATTTTCTACTGCTCTATAATCAGAGATTTTACTGTTACAGTTAGGTCCTGTATACAGCTTTCCATATACTATTGATTTAACTCCATAAGCCTCATAGAATGCCCTTGCCATACTGTATGAGTTTATATCTCCTGCAAACAACAGCGGTATAAATTGTCTTTCTGTATATTTCATAACTATATATAGTGTTAATTAATCCAATTATATCTTTTATTATAAATTAGTAAAAGAATGTTAAACTAACACCAAAATGATAAAAACAGCTCTTTTTGTGTATGTGTTATAGTGTGCAATGTAATTCTAAACACATATTATACATACACAGTTTTCACAATCTCTCTCCTTAACCTATAGCCTCAATTCCTAAATTAACTGTTGACAAACTCTTTTTCCATACTTAACATTTAAATACTAGGACTCTTAAATCCTAACAGATTGGTACCAAGCACTATTTTAGAACCAACATTCTATTTTATATGCTTCTGAGGATTTGAGGGATATGCTGATGATTGCAACATTGGCACCTTGGAACGTTTAAAAGTCTTGAATTTCAATTATTTCTTGACTTTGTTCCTTGGCCAAAGTCTGTGTGTCGTAATGCACACAATCCTGGTATTCGGATGGATGTGTGTTGGTGCTCCATCCTTTTTTTTGCATTAAACCTTTTTTCAAATGGATATATAAATGATAATATATATCTATGAGAAAAATATACAAAATATCTTTAGTAGCTATATTTCTTCTCATCTTTTTCATTCTTCTACCACCACAAAAAAATAACAATCAAATTTACGATATACAAGGAGATATACAAATTAAAAAGATTCCTCCACTAGAAGAAAGAATACTCTCTCAAATGAGTATTGAAGAAAAAATAGGGCAGCTGTTTACCTTTGGTTTTAATGGAACTACTATTAATCCTGATATACAGAATATGATTGAAAACAGATATATTGGGGGAGTACTTTTATTAAGTAAAAATATACAAGATACAAAGCAGTTAAAGAGATTAAATAGAGATTTACAAAGTATTTCACAGCTTCCGCTGCTTATTGCAGTTGATCAAGAAGGGGGGAGTGTAGCAAGAATACAGGAGGATAGTAAAACGAACATATCTCAAAGATTTCTTCAAGATGAGGAACAGATATATGATATCTCTGTACAGAGGGCTAAAATGCTTAAAGAGCTGGGTATAAACATGAACCTAGCACCTGTTGCAGAATATATTACAAATAACTCCTCATTTATGTATAAACGAACCTTTAGTGGAAGTAAACAAGAAGTAGCACAGAAAGTTTACTCTGCAGTAAAAGGGTATAGTGATTCTAAAATGATAAGTACAATAAAGCATTTCCCTGGACACAATGATCAATCTAAAGACACACACTCTACTGTTGCACAAATAAACATTAACAACGAACAATGGGATGAATACATATACACATTTAAATACTCCATAGATAAAGGTATTGTTGATGTAATAATGGTGGGACATATTAAATTTCCAAGGATTGATGATAAACCTGCTACAGTATCAAAAGTAATAATCAATGAAAAATTAAGAAAAGAGATTGGGTATAGTGGAGTGGTAATAACTGATGATATGCAGATGAACTCAATCTGGGAATATGGAGAGTACTGCAATACTGCTAAAGAAGCATTATTAGCAGGAAATGATATCTTACTTTACTCTCAATACACACCAAGAGCTACTCTTCTAACTGATATCTATAACTGTATACTTAATGCTATAACAGGTGGAGAAATAGATGAAGATATAATAGATCAAAAGGTTTTAAGAATATTAAAACTAAAGATAAAATACAAGCTGATAGATGAAACTACTCTATAACCTCAAGCTTAATAACAGGGGTACTGCTTTCTGCAAACATTTCACCATCAAGCAATCCTTTAAGTGCCCTTTTATACTCTCCCCCATTTACAAACTTAATATTAACATCAAACTGAATTTTAGTTGTTAAATCCGAAAGTGCAACACCACTATACATAAGATATTTGTTACTATCGAAACTTTCTTCATCATCAACAACCTCTTTGTAATTTACATTGCCTATATTTTTAACAATAATTCCAAAATATGGAGAAATTTCACCCTTGTTATTAACTTGATTAAAACTTTTAACAGTATCACTCACATCATACTCTATACTATCTGCTATATATCTAATATCATCCTGTACTATATTCTCATCAACTGTAAAAAGAAATGTTCTAGCAGGAGTATCTATAGGCAAAGTAGTAGGAGGAACAAGCAAAACCTGAGAAATATCATTATGTCCATTAAAATTGGTAATACTAAACTCTTTGATTTTCTCCTCTGCATTAAACTTTAAGAAAGGTGTTAAATAGATATTTAAGACATGATTAGTTTTACTTTCCTTAGTAACAAATACGAATGCAGACATCTCAGATTGAGATATATCAACATACTTTGTAGCATCTTTACTGCTTCTAGTAATAAATAAAGAAAGAAAGATTCCCAAAGCAAAAAGAAGAACAATATATATGATATGTTTTTTCTTCATACTGTTTATATTTTAATTTTACAACTACTCTTTTGTATAGTCATCAAAATATCCCTGTATTAAGACAACAGGTGTTCCTTTATCACCGCTTCCACTTGTAAGATCACACAAACTGCCCAAAAGGTCAGTTAACTGCCTTGGAGTTGTACCAAGAGATTTTTCAACTTGATAATCTGGTCCTTTCTTTTGTCGTATTGCCTCCTTAACATACTCATCTAAACTCCCCTGTTTGTTCCAATTCTCAGATACAAATTTCAACTTTATCTCGCTTGGTCTACCAAGTAATCCGTCTGTAAAACCAGGAGAAACAACAGGATCAGCAAGCTCCCAAATACCACCAACAGGGTCCTTAAATGCCCCATCTCCATAAACCATTACTTCTATATTTTTACCTGTTTCTTTCTTTAATCTTTTTTGAATATTATTAACAATAGTATAGCAATCCCGAGGAAACAGTTTTAATTTATCTTCTCCTACCTTGTTTGATCCTAAAAGTCCATACTCTGGATTAAAGCCATGCACCCTTGATGGAGTAGAGCATATATCTGCAAGAGAATATATACTATCTACACCAGCCTTCTGTAAAACCTTCTTTGTCCTAAATCTTGTATGAATATCACAAACCAATATATTCCTTGTAAATTTTAAGATATATCTTGAATCATTTGAAAAATGAATATGAATATTTCCATGTCCTAAGCTCTTGTAATACTCTACATAATCCATACCTGTAAACTCATGCAAAACATCCTTCTTATCAAAAAGAGCTCTATATTTCTCCTCCTCAAAAGAATCAGAACATGGGTTAAGCCCTACCTCAAACATTTTATCTTCATTCATTAAGTGATTCCCAACCTCATCAGATGGATAGCTTAAAAGAATATGTACATCACTGTATGCATTAGCAATAGCAGTAAGTATTAAAGAAAATCTGTTTCTACTAAGTATTGGAAAAACCACCCCTATATCTTTTTGAAACTTCTTTTTAATTTCAGCAGTCAACTGTTCTAAAGTAACATAATTGCCCTGAGTAATCGCAACAACTGCCTCTGTAATACCAACTACATCTTTATCATTAAATTCAAAATCATGAGCTTTTGATGCTCTAAGAAGAGATGAAACAACAACCTCCTCTAGATTATCTCCATTTTTAATAACTGGTGTTCTAATACCTCTTACACA
>CAZQHF010000045.1:0-1225 GCA_964593535.1 uncultured Candidatus Saccharibacteria bacterium | reverse complement strand
CCTTGAAGACCTAAATAATAATGATTATATGTTAAATACATAGAATAGTTCTGTGTAAAGAAAAGAATGGCAGTATAAAAGAGAAGTATTGTTACTAAATATTTATCTATCTTTGTCAGTTTCTTTTTATTAGAAATTATCAAAACAGCTCCTGCTAAAAAGAAAAGTATAAAAAGTACTGTTAGACAAGAAAGAAGATATAAACTACTGTCTCCCATAATTCCAAAAATCTTACTCATTAAATCAGGAAACCATTTTAAAAAATATCTAACAGGTCCTATTCTCTCCCCCTTTATTATCATATTAAAAACATCTAACGGACCATCAATATGGGTTGCATTATAATCCACTTTATTTCTGTAATATACACCATTTTCTAAACACTGCTCATGAGTCAGAATTTGTGTACAGCTAGGCTCAAGGCTTTTATATTTAAGAAGATTACCACCATAAAGGGACAGGTTTAAAAATACAAAAATTGCTATTGGTATTAACAGCAGAAGCTCTTTTCCAGCCTTTATCTTCTTTAGCTTGTCTCTCCTTTTAGCAACCTCAACAGCAGATAAAATTACTAATACTAATGCAACAGGAAGTACAGTACTCTTTGTTAATGCCCCTATACATAAAGATAAAAGCATTAGCAGAAGGTATTTAAGATTAATCTCCTCCTTCTTTACAAACTTAACAAAAAAATAAATGCTTAATGTACTAAGTAGATTAGCAAGATTATCATAGTTAATTGAAGATGAAAGAAATACAAACATTAATGTGTGTGTAAGAAAGAACACAGGTAATACTCTTTTCCATTTATCTTTTAAAATCTCTTTTGAAAGAAGATACATTACATAAACAGTTCCCAAAGAGTAAATGACATTTATTATTCTCAACAAAACTACCTCATCTACAGCTCCATCATTCATATCTAATATCCTTCCATTAACCCAGAAATACAAATATGGAATTCTTGTAATATCCCTCCATTTAAACGTTTCAGGAGTGTTTTGTGGTATCCCTAAAGTAGTAGAGTAGGCTTTAGATACTTCAAAATGATAATAGGAGTCTGGAGATACTCCAAGCTTAATATTCAAAGCAAGATATATACATACCAAAAGAAAAACAAGGAATATGAATATTAAGGCAATTTTACTAATATCAATCTTCTTCATTGTGTGTAGTGAAGTATACCAATTAAAATAGTTTTTGGGGAGTAGTTTTACTCTTTTTA
>CAZQHF010000044.1:2651-5985 GCA_964593535.1 uncultured Candidatus Saccharibacteria bacterium | reverse complement strand
AGAAGTTTAAACAAATCCTGTAAAGAATTACTCTTGGATACTTTTGGCATTAACATATCTCTTAACTCCTGAGTAGGTGCATGGAGGCTGATTGCAAGCTTAACACCAAGCTTTTTGTTCAGAAAACTTCTTAGATTTCGTATATACCCTGAAGTAGATACTGTTACACGCCTTCTTGAAAGTGCGAATTTCTCTTTATCTGTAATATTAATTATGGATTGTGAAACATTTTCAAAGTTTAGCATTGGTTCACCCATACCCATGTATACTATATTTGTTACTTTCTTGTTTTTAGTCTTTAGATCTCTTGCAAAATGAAGAACTTGATCCATTATCTGATATTGATTTAAAGATTCTTGTAATCCCATCTGGCCGGAAGCACAAAATATACATCCTACAGGACATCCGCTCATACAGCTTACACAGACTGTGTTTCTATCTTTTTCTTGTATTAATACACTTTCTATATAATTTCCTAACTCTGTTTTAAAAAGAGCTTTTTTTGTTTTCCCATCATCTGATATAGCTTCTGATATAAAAGAGAGAGAGGAGAAGGGAATCTCATCTTTTAATTTCTGTCTTAAATCGTTTGGCCATGTTGTTAGTTCATCCCATGATGATATTAAGTTTTTGTAGTACTGGGTGTATAACTGAATCTTTCTGTAATCTGGAAGATTATATTCTTCAATGAACTGCTCAAACATATATTATAATTATATTTTAAATTATCAATAAACGGAAGCAGAGCTTTTAAGAAGTTGTTGAAATGCAAATTTGTATTGTTTTTCACTAATAATGTTTGACAGAAAGAAAATATGAGTATATAGTTTAAAAACAAAAAACCGATAGTTAAATTGAATTTTTACTGCCAATGTTTTCACATTTAGAATATATTGCTCCTAATGGTTGGAAGCCTAAGAATCCTGATGAGGACTACCTTCTTACAGAATTAGATATAGAGCTTGCAGATGGTGTTTCAGAGAATAAGTTTGAGGAGGTAGCAGCAAGCTGTGCAGCAGAAAGCTCTACAGGCACATGGACGAAGGTAGATGAGGGAAAGTATTCTGGTACAAAGCTTGCTAAAAAGCTTCGTGCTGTTGCTTATGATTTGGATTCTAAAACAAAAACATTTAAAATAGCATACAAAAAAGAAATATTTGAACCTGGTAATATGGCAGGTATATTTGCTGGAATTGCAGGGAATATTGATAGTATGAAGATGATTAAAGCATTTAGATTACTTGATGTAAGATTCCCAAAAAGTCTTGTTCAAAGTTTTCCTGGTCCTCAGTTTGGAATAGATGGTGTTCGTAAGTTTATGCAGATAGAGAGAGAACCTTTGCTTTGTACAGTTCCTAAGCCTAAGATAGGGAGAACTGCTAAAGAGCAGGCATATCTTGCTAAAATACTTTTTACTGCTGCTAACGGAGAGTTTCAAGGTATTAAAGATGATGAGAATCTTACAAGTTTGTATTTTAATAAATTTGAAGATAGATGTAAGCTTGTACATGAAGTACAGAGAGATGTTGAACAGAAAAGTGGAAAGAGAAAGATGTATTTGTGTAATGTTACACACTCTGATATTGATGTAATGCTTGATAGGGCTGATATGATTAAGGAAAATGGTGGTAGATGGATGATGATGGATGTTATAGTTACTGGTTTTGCAGCGGTTCAGACTATGAGGAAGCACAATCCTGGGTTGGCGATACATGCACACAGGGCTATGCATGGATTGCTTGATAGAGAATCAGGGGCTGGAGTGTATGATAAAGGGGTTATAGTAGATTTTTCGATGTCTATGGTGCTTATTGCTAAAATCATGCGTCTTTTGGGCGTAGATTCGCTTCATGGGGGTGCTCCAAAGGGCAAGATGGAGAACTATAATGAGCCTATGCTCATACAGCAGGCACTTCAGAATGATATTACTCCTGCAACTGATATGACTTTAGGTCAAAATTGGTATGGAATGAAGGGTGTGTGGCATACAGCATCAGGAGGTCTTCATCCAGGGACAATAGGGGAGTCAATAACAAAACTAGGAGAAGATCTCATTATTCAGGCAGGAGGAGGTGTGCTTGGTCATCCTTGGGGAATTGAAGCTGGTGTTGAGGCTATGGTTCAGGCAAGAGATATTGCAATGGAGAAGGGCGATTTAAACAAATGGATTATTGAGCACCCAGATACTGCATTGGCAAAGGCAGCACATTATTGGGGATTTGATCCTAAATTTGTGTAATATTGTTAAAGTAGTGTAGAATACCTGTATGTCAAAGAAAGGAATAACAGCAAGAAGTCAGAACTATTCTCAATGGTATCTTGATGTAATAGAGAGGGCGCAACTAGCAGAGAATTCATCTGTAAAGGGGTGTATGGTAATTAAGCCATATGGTTATGCTATATGGGAAAATATTCAGAGAGAGCTTGATAAAAGGATTAAAGCAATGGGGGTTGATAATGCATACTTTCCCTTGTTTATTCCTCTTTCTTTCCTTTCAAAAGAGGCAAGTCATGTTAAGGGTTTTGCAAAAGAATGTGCTGTTGTAACACATTACAGACTTAAAGAAGCTGATAACGGCTCTGGTGTTATCGTAGATCCTGATGCAAAATTGGAAGAGGATCTAATTGTAAGACCTACATCAGAAACAATTATGTATGATACTTTTTCGAGATGGATTACATCGTGGAGAGATTTACCATTAAAGATAAATCAGTGGGCAAATGTTGTGAGATGGGAGAAGAGAACAAGGCCTTTTCTAAGAACTACTGAGTTTTTATGGCAGGAAGGTCATACTGTACATTCAACACATGAAGAATCATTAAAACAGGTTAATGAAGCTTTTGAGATGTATAGAGAGTTTGCAAGAGATGTACTCGCAATTGATGTATATGGTGGTAGGAAATCAGAATCAGAGAAATTTGCAGGTGCAGTAAATACATATGGAGTTGAAGCATTAATGCAAGATGGAAAAGTTCTTCAATTCGGTACTTCTCATGACCTAGGCCAGAATTTTTCTAAGGTTTTTAATATTAAGTTTACAAACAAAAAAGGAGATATTGAAAATGTATGGCAGACAAGCTGGGGTGTAAGTACAAGAATGATTGGAGCTATAATCATGGCTCATAGCGATGATTCGGGACTTGTTCTTCCTCCTGTAATTGCACCTATAAGTGTAGTGATTATTCCAATATATACTTCAGAAAACAAAGAGGAGATACTTAAAGTAAGTAAGGATGTTTTAGCTACTGTTCAAGCTGTTGCAGGAAATGCAAAACTTGATGATAGAGAGTTTGTATCTGCTGGTTTTAAGTTTAATGAATGGGAGAAAAAAGG
>CAZQHF010000044.1:0-2551 GCA_964593535.1 uncultured Candidatus Saccharibacteria bacterium | reverse complement strand
ATAAAATATGAGACAAAAGCAACAACTAGGTGTTTTTCAAATGAAGGGAAGGGGAGATGCATTTATTGTGGGGAAGAAAGTATGCAGGAGTGGTTGTTTGCAATTTCCTACTAGTGAAACATAGTGAAATCTTAGGAAAGCCTCTTTTAAAGTTTCGTTTCAAATGAGTGAACTTTAAAGAGAGAATTTTTGAACAACAGAAATTTTTGTATTGTTATTGTGTTGTTTTTAAGGGTTAGAATATTTTACACCCTCCATTTTCGATTTTGTATGAAAGCTGGAATGGGTAAGGAGGTATGGAAGTTTCACTTTCTAAATTTCTTTTTCAACCACTGTCCTGTATAGCTCTCAGAATTTTCAATTATATCCGTTACAGATCCTTGTGCTACTATTTTTCCCCCTTGATTTCCTCCTTCAGGTCCAAGATCAACAATCCAATCTGCAAATTTTATTACATCTAAGTTATGTTCTATTACAATTATTGTGTTTCCTTTTGCAACTAACTTTTTAAGAAGGGTTAGAAGTTTATCTATATCATAGAAGTGAAGCCCTGTAGTGGGCTCATCAAGAAGATATACTGTATGTCCTCTAGTTTGTTTAGAAAGTTCCTTTGCTAATTTTATTCTTTGTGATTCTCCTCCTGAAAGTGTTAGTGCTGACTGTCCAAGCTTAATATATCCAAGTCCAACATCCTGCAGAATTCCCAGTTTATTTTTAATGTAAGGGATATCATTAAACATAGAGGATGCTTGATCTACTGTCATATCAAGGACTTCTGATATGTTTTTCCCTTTATAATCTATTGCAAGAACATCTTCGTTATATCTTTTTCCGTTGCATTTATCACATGTTATATACATATCTGGGAGAAACTGCATTTCTATTTTAATTACACCATCTCCTTTGCATTTCTCGCATCTTCCCCCCTTTACATTAAAGCTAAATCTTCCTAGCTTGTATCCTCTTGTTCTTGCTTCTTGTGTTTGAGCAAAAAGGTCTCTTATATATGTAAAAAGACCAGTATATGTTGCCGGATTGGACCTTGGAGTTTTTCCTATGGGTTTTTGATCTATCCCAGTTACTTTGTCTATATATTCTAGTCCCTTTATATCCTCATATACCCCTTCAACCTGTCTTCCATTCATCTTTCTATTCATTAAAGCAGGGTAGAGTGTATCATTTATTAATGAAGACTTTCCACTTCCTGATACTCCTGTTATACATGTTAATGTGTTAAGAGGTATTTCTAGGGTTATATTCTTTAGATTATTTGTTTTTACACCAGTTATTGATATCTTTTTGTTTTCTCTAACATTTAAATTGAAATTCATATTAATATTTTGTCCTACTTTTAACTCTCCTGAGAGATATTTTCCTGTTAAAGAATTTGCTCTTTTGATATCCTCAAACTTTCCTTGAGCAACTACCTTACCTCCATTTTCGCCTGCCTTCGGACCGATATCTACTATCCAATCAGCTCTTTCCATCGTTTCTTTGTCATGTTCTACTATTATTACACTATTTCCTGTATCTCTAAGGGATTCTATTGATGTAAGCAGCTTATCTATATCTCTTGGATGCAGACCTATAGAAGGCTCATCTAGTACATACAGCACTCCTGTAAGTCCTGTTCCTATTTGAGAAGCCAATCTTATCCTTTGTGATTCACCTCCTGATAATGTGCTTGCTCTTCTTGAAAGAGTTATATATTTTAATCCAACATCAACTAAAAACTGTAATCTACTATTTATATCCTTAATAATTGGTTTCGCAATTTCTGCTTTATTCCCTTGTAAATGTAAAGTGTTTAAATACTCTTCAAGCTCATCTACAGGAAGATTAGTCATATCAATAATGTTGTATTTCCCGACCTTAACGGCTAGAGAGTAGGGTTTAAGTCTATTTCCATTACATTCATCACATATTTTCTCTATCATGTATTTTTCTATCTCAAACTTTCTAAATTCTGAATTTGTTTCTTTGTACAATCTTTCTAGTTCAGGTATTACTCCTTCATACTGTGCATCATACATTCTTTCTCTTCCAAATCTGTTTGTATATTGTATCCTGTAGTATTCTTTTACACCTTTACCATAAAATATTAGATTAAATATTTCTTGAGGATATCTTGATATTGGTGTATCAAGATCAAAATTATGTACTCTGGCAACCTCTTGCAGTACCCTTGTAGTCCATGAGTCTTTTGTTGTTCTGTTTCCCCATGGGAATATTCCTCCTTCTTTAATAGTTAGATTGGGATTGTATATTTTTAATATATCTATCTCATTTATTACTCCAAGTCCTGAGCATTTCGGACATGCACCCTCTGGTGCATTAAAAGAGAATGATGCAGGAGTTATCTTTGGGTATGATATTTGACATTTAGGGCATGTGTTCTTTTCAGAGAAGAAATACTCTTTTTTACCTACAAGAATCTTCATTTCTCCATCTGAGAGTGATGATGCAAGTTCTAAGGAATCTATTACTCTTTTTCTGAACTCCTCTTTATTTTCTTTAAGCATATCAAAGCTTAATCTATCTACAATTAAAT
>CAZQHF010000043.1:0-6206 GCA_964593535.1 uncultured Candidatus Saccharibacteria bacterium | reverse complement strand
CTCGGCTTTTAAAAGATAGAGGAGAGCCTGTTGTTTTATTTAAATTGTTACTTAGTGTGCCTATGGAAACTAAAAGAAGAAAAGATACAAACAAAGAATTAGCTAAAACATCTTACTCTCCTGTAAGGAATATAATTGATGATTTCTTTACACTTCCTTCTGTATTTGATTCATTAATAAATAGATCTATTATGCCAAGCTATAACACATTGATGGCTGATGTATGGGAGGAAGGAGATAATTACTTTGTTAAAATGGCTTTGCCTGGAATATCTAAGAAAGATATTACAATTGAGCTTAATGGAGATATGGTAAGAATTAAGGGAGAAAGAAAAGAGGAGGAGAAAGAAGAAGGAAAGAAAAAGTATTACTTCAGAAGTCTTGAGAGTCAGTTTGAGCAGGTATTTAATCTGCCAACTGTAATTGATGCTGATAAGGCAGAGGCTTCTGTAAAAGATGGTGTTTTACTTATTAAACTACCTAAGGCAAAAGAATATATGCCTAAGAAAGTGGAAATAAAGGAGTAAGTTGTACAGGGAGAGGGTTTAGCCCTCTCCATCTTAATGGTGGTATACTTGAATAGTGGACAAAGATTTGAGGTCTTCTGTTAAAGCTGAAAACAACAGAATTTTTAATTTAATATAGCTTGTTCTTTTTGGTGCTGTCTTTCTTGTAGCATTACTTAGCTGTTAGCTGTAAGATATGAGTAATTAATTTAATATTTTATACATATATGCAAAAATATAAATGTACCGTATGTGGGTATATATATGATTCAGAAAAAGGAGATCCTGAATCAGGAATAAAACCAGGTACTCCTTTTGAAGATATACCTGACAGTTGGTACTGTCCTTTATGTGGTGCAACTAAAAAGGAGTTTGTACCATTGGAAGAATAGTATATAATGTATTTATATTTAATTTAATTTATTTTTATTTAAACATATGAATCCTATTAAAAATACAGTAAAGGATATAACCTCTATGCTTACACTTGATGGTATAGTATTAATACTTTTTGCAGTACTCATATTTATATTCCCTGATCTTTTAAGTTATTTAGTTGGTGCATTTCTTTGTATTGCAGGTATTAGTTTATTAGTTTATGGGTTTAAGATAAACAAATCATACAAAGAGGCTGAAAAATTCTGGAAGAAATTAGAAGATTAAAAACTAATAAGAATATACAATAGGAAAGCATGTTATCCTATGGATACATCTTTCTAATTATATCTACATACTGATTAAAATATTTTTGTAGACTGTTTTTAATCTTTAAATTAGATATTTTATTCAAATATCTCTTAAGGGTATTTATATCACTAATATCTAAAATCTTTTGTAATACTTTCATATCTTCATCTGATATTATTTCTGTATTTCCAATTACCTTTGCTATCTCAACACCTTCTTTTAAATATTCTTTTAATGCAATATCAGCTCTTTGCTTTTCATATTTAAATAACCCTCTTAAATTATGCAGTGGGACTTTTATCGTATCAGCAGATCTAAATAATTTATTTAAATATGTTTCTACACCAAATCTTGTTTTTGATATTTCGTCTATATATGGCTCTAAATCTTTTTTAAAGTAAGCTCTCTGGCCTGTTAAATCAGCAACAATATTTCTATTTCCTTTCCCTGATATATATCCAAGTACAGCCCTATGAGTTCCTTGTAGCAATGGTTTTAGGAGGGAGTGTATGTGATTCTCTGTTAAGTTTATAAGGTCTGCATCTATAAAGAGAAGTATGTCTCCTTTAGAGTGTTTAATTCCAACTGCTAGTGCATTTCCTTTCCCTTTGTTTTTATCTAAGTTTATTACTTTAACCTTTTTATTATCTTGAAACTTCCCTAATATTTCTTTTGTGCTGTCAGTAGAGCCATCATTAATACATATGACTTCATTTATTACTGATAAGGAGTGTAATATTGATATTACATTAAATACAGTTTTCTCCTCATTGAATGCAGGTACTATTGCTGATACAGAGTATTTTGGCATAATAATAAACTATTTAGAGCTAAACACATGATTATATCAAATATATAAAAGGTATCTTGAATTATATATTATGTATCTACCATACTCTTTTGTTCATTTGTATTCTTATATTTTTTAATGTAACATTATATCTTCACAGTTATGTCATACATACAAATACAAAATTTAAAAAGGAGATATTCTATTAGTAAAAGTGTCTTTGTAGATGCTTTAAGAGGTGTTACCTTTGATGTAGAAAAAGGTGAATTCATCTCTGTTGTAGGTAGCTCAGGTTCAGGTAAATCTACTTTGTTAAATATTCTAGGAGGGTTAGATAGAAAATATACGGGTAGTGTATATGTTGATGAAAAAGATATTAAAGAATATGATCCTAATTATTATAGAAGATATATTGTCGGGACAATATTTCAGCAGTTTTACCTTATTCCATCTCTTAATGTAGAGGAGAATATCCTTCTTCCATTAAAATTTGGAAAAAAAGAGGGGATTGATTTTGAAGAAAGATTAAACTATTTATTGGATATAGTTGGACTTAAACATAGAGTAAAGCATTTTCCGAGGGAGCTTTCAGGAGGTGAGGCACAAAGAGTTGCAATAGCTAGAGCATTAATAGATTCCCCTAAAATAGTACTTGCTGATGAACCAACAGGTAATTTAGACAGTAAAACAGGTAATGATATATTAAAACTTCTAAAGGAGCTAAACAAAGAGGAGGAGCTTACTATCTTACTTGTTACTCATGATCAAGCAATTGCTCAAAAAACAGATAGAATTATTAGTTTAGTAGATGGTAAAAATGTTTAAATATGCAGTAAGCCTTATATCAAGGAGAAAACTTAGGACATTTTTGACAAGTCTTGGGATTATGATAGCGGTTATGCTTATGACCTTTATACTTTTTGGTATGACAGATTTGCAGGATGCTGTTCTTACTCAGTTTAATTCTGTCTTTAAACCTACAGACCTTTATGTCTCAAACAGTAGCTTTACAATGGGTGGTGTATCTTCTGCACCTAGAAAGGAAGATGTTCAAAATGAAGAAAAGGTTGTTATAGATGATAATGTTGTAGAGAGTATTAAAAGTATAGAAGGTATAGAGGAGATACATAGAATTTTTGCTGTAGCAGGTTTTGATGTATATCTGCAGGGGGATGATATTCCTTATCCTAGATCTCTTATTCAAGCTGTTGATTTATCTGCAGATAATGAATTGTTTGTAAATTTTACTGGTGATGATCCTGTACTGAAAGAGAATGGTATTTTTGTAAGTAATTATGTTACTTCATTTTTTGCAACTTCTGCAAATGAGATTATTGGGAAAAATATAGTTTTAAAGTCACCTCAATCTAATGCTAACACGATAGCACAGGAGTATACATTTGTAATTCAGGGGGTTGTAGAAACTGATAACAGTGCATTTTGGATTAATAGTGATAGAGCATTGGAAATACTTGCACAAAGGGGTGGTTTTAAGAACAAAGAAGAATATATTAAAACTGTTGGATACTCTCAGTTGCTTGTTTCTACACAAGATGGAAAAACTTCACAGGTTGAAGATGCATTGGTTAATGATTTAGGGCTTACAGTTATATCTACTAAAACTATTGTTGATTTTGTTTCTACATTAACAGCAGGTTTAACTATAGCTCTTATAATTTTTGGTTCTATATCTGCAATAGTCGCTTCTATTGGAATTATTAATACTATGATTATGAGTATTTATGAACAGACAAAAGAGATAGGTATTATTAAGGCAATAGGTGCATCTGATTCTCAGGTGCTAATTATATTTTTAATACAAGCAGGATTGATAGGATTAATAGGTGGTCTTTTGGGTTTGTCTATTACATATTTGTTAATGCAAGTGGCAGATCCATATGTTGTAAAACTTCTTTCTGATCAAGGGTTTACTGCTGTAACAACCTTTTTCCATTTCCAGCCGTTAAATGCTTTATATATTACATTGGGTAGTATCTTTATTGGTATTATTGCAGGTATATATCCTGCTATGAAGGCTGCAAAGCTTGATCCTGTAAATGCACTGAGATATGAATAGATGAATTCACTATCATAAGGATTCCTTAGAGAGATCTTGCTGTCAGAAAGGGATTAAATACAACCAATATCAAATTATTAGAAAAGTAATCTTTTAAATAGTTATAAAATATTGGATAGATATTACTTAGTTTCTGTTTTTTTAACAGTTTTACTCTTTTTAACACTCTTAGGTTTTTTAACAACCTTATTCTCTTCAGAAGGAATCTTACTCTCTAAAGCAATTAACATTTTGTCCAGCTTCTCAATTATTGAATCTAGTTTTTCGCTCTGTTTATCATTATTAAAGCTACTGTTGTTTCCTGTCCTATTAGTGCCTTCTCTCTTTTCAAAGCACTTACTACAATATATTGGTTTATCTGGGCTAGGGTTAAAAGGTACTTTACACTCTGTACCACATTCATCACATATCGCTGAAAACATCTGTTTGTCACCCCTTTCTCTTGAACTACCAAAACTTCTTCGACTATTATCTCTTCTCTCGAATCTGTCTGATTTGCCACCACCTTCTTTTTCAAAACAGTTACTACAATATATTGGTTTATCTCCTGATGGTCTAAAAGGTACTTGGCAATCTTTACCACATTTATCACATACAGCTGGATACATAGTCGTTGGTCTTCTATCAAATCCACTACCTCCACCTCTCCTATTGTTATCTCTCCTATCAAATCTTCCCACTTTATTATTTACTTAATTTAAAATCTCGTACACTATATATCATTTGTTAAGATTTAACAAGGAAAATGAATATTCTTATTACTATATTACTGTGTTAAGAGTATCTATTATTTCTATTTTAGAGGGTATTAACTCCTTTATTTTATTAAAATCCCTTTTATCTCTAGTTAAAATGTAATCACAATTTTGATCTAGAGCAGAGTAGTACTGTAGAGTGTCTTCAAAATCAATTGAGAAGTTCTTTAAGGACTGGTTAATAATTTCTTGGGAAAGAGGGACTAGATTGATTCTATTGATTAATGCCATAGATCTTTTATGCATAGATGTATTAGGCTTAATTTTAAGAATGTAATATGTAATATGTACCGAAAGAGTAGACATATATACTTGAGATTGTTTAAGAAAAGGAGCTATTTTGTTAATAGAGATATGTTCTAAGTCTCTATCTAAAAGGATATTTATTAATATGTTTGTATCTAAATATACCTTCTTCATCTTAGATGTTTCTTTTCCATTGCTTTTCTATACTCTTTATCATAGTCAAAAGTCTTTTTTTTCTTTTCGCTCATGTGAACACATCCGATTGCTTCAGTAAGTACTCTTTCTATCTCCTCTGTGCTTTTTGTTTTCTTATCAACTTTCACCTCATATTCAGAAGGTATGAAATATGCTAATGTTTTACCCCTATCTATTACCTCATATGCTTGTCCAGCATTAAGAGAATCTTTTAGTTGGGTAAGATTTTGTCTAAAATTTCTTAAGTTTATTTTTTTGTATTCAATATTCATATGTTAAACATTAGTTTAACATTAGGGGTTGGGTAAGTCAAATATGAAATATTAACTGGAGATATAGTATAATGAATGCACTATGGCTAAATATTCATATATCCTTAAAATACTTCAAGGTACATCTGAATATGTATTAAAAGAGTTAAATGAGAAATATCCCAATATACAAATTGTAAAAGTAGGTAAGGTTGAGATACTCTTTAATACTGATGCAGAGGACATAAACAGCTTTAGAAATCTTTACTCTCCAACACATATTTCAAATAGTAAAAGTAATACCCTAAATCTTTCAAAAAGAGATTGGAGAATAGAGTATGTATCTGCAGGTATAAACCCCTCTTTGGCATATATTCTTTGTATGGTTGCAGATTTAAGTAAAGAAGATATTGTATATGATCCTTTCTGTGGGGCTGGTGTAATACCAATTACAGCATTGAAACATTTTAATGTTAAGAGAGTGATATGTAGTGATATTAGTGGGAAGGCAGTTGAAAAAAGTGAGATAAATTTTAATACAGCAGGTATTGATAAAAATAGATACAGATTATTTAGAAGTGATATTAGGGATATTAGATTGAATAAAAGGAATGCTGATAAGATAGTGAGTAATCTCCCTTTTGGTATTAGAGTGGGTGAGCATAATGATAATAAAGAGATATATTTATCTTTAGAAAA
>CAZQHF010000042.1:0-6428 GCA_964593535.1 uncultured Candidatus Saccharibacteria bacterium | reverse complement strand
CTCTTTTAAGGTCATATCCTAAATATCTTAATGCTCTTGATACTACATCAAAGTTAACAAGGGATCTTAAATTTCCAATGTGTACTGTGTTGTATACTGTTGGTCCACAGCTATACATTTTAATTTTACCTTTTTCATATGGTATTATGGTTACTTTTTTTCTTTGTGGTGTATTGTATATTGTTACTTGTTTAATATTGTTCATTCTATTCTAATTATATTGGAATAATGCATTCTTAACAAGAAGGAGATTTATATTTTGTAGAAGATATATATATATGAAAAAGGGAGAGCTTAACTCTCCCTTCTGTTACCTACTCTACTTTATTAGTTATATTTCTTCTTTCTTTCTATTTTTAATAGATATATAACCAATAACTATTATTGCTAAACCTCCTACTATTAAGTACCAGTATTTTTGCCAGAAGTTTCTTGTATCTAATGCTTGTATATTAAATATAGTTTCTTCTTCATTATCAGATACTGTAAGTGATAATACTTCTGCTACTTCTATATTCTTAGGTAATGTGTCTTTTTTTACAACTATGTTATACTTTCCACTGCATAATTGTGTTTCCCAATATCCTTTTTCATCTGTATTAACTTCTTCTTCTGTTTTTATATTTCCTTCTTCATCTGTATATTGTATTGTTAGTGTTATATCTTTAATTCCTTCTTCATTTTCATTCATTTCTTTATCTTTATTTTTATCTATATATACATATCCTGATACTTTCTTTTTATTTTCACATCTTTCACCTAATACAGATGGTTCTTCTATAATAGAGGTTGTTTCTAATATTTCTTCTGTTTGTGTAGTAGATATAGGGGATGTTGTTTTAGTTATACTCTTAGTAGTAGTTTTAGTTGTAGTAGTTGTAGTAGTAGCTCCTAATACTGCTTCTTGTGCTAGTATAGGTTGTGGTATTACTTCTATGCCGATTGAACTACTTGCAGTATCTCCATCAGCATCTGTTACAGTTACTGTACATGTGTATGTTCCAGTGCTAGTTCCTGTGAATGTTGTTGTTGATTCTGATCCTGTACATGCTCCACTCCACAGGTATGTATATGGAGTATTTCCATTTGTTACTGTTGTTCCTAGTACGGTAGAATTACCTTGTGTTATCTGAGCAGACTCTGCAGTAATGGTTACTGTTGGTACATTATTTACTATTGTAATTGTAAATGTTTCTTCATTTCCTTTATTTCCTGCTTTATCTGTAGCATAGTAAGAGACAGTATATGTTCCTTCTGGTAATACACTTAGATCAATTGTTGTGAATGGACTCCCTTTCCATTCTTCAATAGTTTGTTTTAATGAATCTTCTAGTAAGAATGTAGATGTTGCTGTAAATTCTTTGGTATGTGTATCTGAAGAATCAGATATAGATATATACACTTTATCTGGATTTGTTTCAGTTAAGTTAACTGTACCTGTTGTAGGGAATGCTGCTCCTTCAATTAGTGTCATATCAGAATATTCTTCTATGATTGGAGAGTTATTGTCTACTATGACTGTTACCCAGTCTACAGAATCTCCTTCTTCCTCAGGATCAAATATTACTGGTGCCTCATTAGGATCTTTATTTCCAGCTAAGTCCCTAGCTTCTAATTTAATGATATATTCTCCATCTGCAATATTATTTGTAGTATCCCATGTAAATGATGCTGTTATATTCTCATTGTTAGAATGTACTGTTTTTGGTCCTGCAACCTCGGTGCCATTTGAATCAACTACTACAAACCAATAATGTGAAAGATTTAGATCTCTAACTTCTCCTGTTATTGTTATTTTTCCTTTTACAATGTCTCCCTCATTATGAGAAGTTATATCTACTGTTGGTGCTATTGTATCTATTGTTATCTTTCTTGGCATTGACCATTCTCCAATATTTCCTGCATCATCTATTCCTCTTACCTGCCACCAGAATGAAATATTATTGTTATATACAGATCTTGATTGAGTTAATAGAGAATTCTCTTTATAAATTTCTTTTCCTTCACATTCCTCTATTCTAGGATCTTTTTTACAGCTTCTGTATTCATAGTGGTCCACATCAGTATCTGTAGTAGTCCATGTCTGAGGTACATTTCTTTTATTAGTATAATGGTTGTCTTCTGGTGATGTTAATGTAACAACTGGACCAATAGAATCATAGGTAATTTGACAACTCTTTTCTAATGTTTCTTCCTCATAAGCCCATGCTGATTTGTTCCCTGCTTTATCTACAGACCTTACTGTATATCCATATGTTCCATCTACTGGTGCAACCCAACCACTTTCAAATTCGGAAGTGTATAAAATCATTTCATCTTTACCTTGTGAGCCATCAGCATTAAATGAAGAGTATTCAAAATGTGAGAAGCTAGGATCATTTGTTATATCATCCCAATCAGGTATCATAGCTTGCCTTTGAGCCGTACTCCCACATGCAAATGTTTCTCCTAATCCATTTTTTCTCTGTAAACCTATCGGTTGAGCAGGCGAAGTATTATCAACAATGAAAGTAGTATCTGAATTTTGACCACCTGTTAAGTAACCTAACGGTACTCTAGTACTGTATACAGAAACATGTACCCTATAATTTCCTTCAGGCCAATCCGATGGAATTGTTTGAGGATCAACATAGAAATTTACCGTCTGGGTTTCTCCTGGTTGTAGACTTAAAGTATGTATACCTCTAAATGCTCCACTTATATATGAGTCGTCAGGGTTGGTAATATTTACAACTAACTTCTCTTTCGTTGGGTCAAAAGCCATCAATCCATTATTCTTCACATCTACTTTTATGAATAGAGGGTCTCCTTTTTTATAATAATCTTTATTCGTTGATACATCTGTAACATCTACTGAAAGATAGTTCTCTGTTAATGGATATCTATCGGAAGAGTCAGGATCTATAATATAATCCTTTGTATCTCCTATCCCTTCTCCATCTAAATCTAAACCATCATAATCACTCCAAAAGTTTCCTATTTCCCCATTATCAAAATAGTAACTACCATCGTCTTTTGCATTAACATTGTTACTAAAGGTGTTGTTATAAATAGCTAAGTTAGTTAAACTTCCCGCATTGAGATAAATTCCAGTATTGTTGCCTGTAATTGTAGACTCCGTAACAGAAACATTGGATAATGTTGATCCTCCTATTGCATATAAGCGCAAACCATACCCTGAACTATTAGTTAATTTACTACCCTGAATTGACAAATTACTAACACTAGAAGAAGCATATGTGATAAACCATAAATTCGATTTAGAGTTGTTTTCCGCAATTATATTTGAGAATGTTATCCCTTCATTTATTGTATTTCTTGAACCGATAGTGATTCCCTGACCTGAATCGGAGCTTGGAGCATTATTGTTACTTGCAGTTATATTCTCAAAGAGATAGCTAGATCCACCTAAAATATTTAGAATAATTCCACGACTATTACCACTTACACTTGTGTTTTTTATTGAATTGTGTTTATATCCTGATGGTCCAAAGCCTCTGTTTATCCCACCGCCATCATTATAATCAGTATAAATTCCTACACCATTACTACCACTAGGATCACCATGGTTATCATCAAAACTACCACCAGAAATGTTAAGTCCTGTAAGTGGACCAGTAAAATACAATCCTGCACTATAGTTCTGATCTGCCTGTGTATTGGTAATAGTTAACCCACTTATTTTAGCAGCACTGCCTGTTCTAAAACCAACACCTCCATTATTACTAAATACACAATCAGTAATTATAAATTCATATCCAACATCATAAGAACCTGGTACATTTACACCATAGCTTTTATTATTTACTGATGCAACATTACTAAGGGTAATGTAACTACCACTACCTGAAATGTGAATACCCTCCGAATTCTCACCAGTACCTTTTACACGTATCTTGCTTAACACAAGTCGCTCAGGATCAGAAGTTCCACTTGTTGTGATTGTTACTACCGGAGTTGAAGCGAGACTAGGAGTAATAATAGTATCATTTGTAGTATCGCCACTGCCCGAGCCTTCAATTTTCAGCCTTTTATTAATAGTAATATTTTCCGTATATGTTCCTCGCGCTACTTTAATAGTGTCTCCTACAGAAGCAGCATTGATAGCAGCTTGTATAGAATCTCCTTCTTCTACTAATAAAGAGCCATCTGCGGTATATTTTACTGGTTTTAATGAACCTGAGCTATAATCACCAACGGCATAACCTACTGTTAGATTGAATGTATTATCAGTTAATAAATTATCAATAGTTTTTCCTGTTGGAAATGTCATACCTGCACCTAAGCCTATTCCCTCCTGTGAAGTTTTAAAAGTATTTCCTGTTATTAGTAAATTAGTTATACCCTCTGTACCTGCAATTCCATATGATATATTTTCAAATATATTATTTTTTACAGTTAAGTTTATTGGTCTTCCATAGTAATCTCCCTGTATACCTCTATATGCATTTGTTATTTTGTTATTTGTAATGGTTGTTCCATTTGAACCTTTTGGTGCAATTGCTCTCCCATCAGTTTGATTATTATTATCTATTGTAAATCCATCAATTGTAACATTATTACTGGATATCTGAATGGATCCTTTTATCGTTGTATTTGCGTAACCATTTATGGATTTTAATGTAATACTTTTTGTAATATCTAAATCTTCTGTATATGTACCACTAGCTACATTTATAGTATCTCCCGATACAGCAGCTGCATTTATAGCTTCCTGTATAGAGTCATAACAAACTCCACTTATAGATGCTACAGTACAAACTCCTCCGTTTAACACACCTGTTGGTAGTGTTTTGGTTACTACAAACATTGTAAAATGATCTAACCCCTCTATTGTTACTACATTACTCTTAATCTCTATATTACTATTATCTATACTCTCATATGTATTATTATCTTCTGTATATTTAACCTCTATATCTTCATTACCATGTGTATTAGGTAATGTAAGATTATATTTAAAAGTACCATTCTCCATACTAGAAGTAATATCCCATCCATAACTATCTTTAGTATTAAGTAATTCTTTTTGTTCTTCTGTTAATTCAACTCTCTTAATAACTAAATTACCCTCTTGTGTTACTTCTGTAAATTTAACTCTTACATCTTTATTATCAGGATATACATATTCCTCACCCTCTACTACTGTATTTACTGTATATATTTCATTCTCAAAAACAAAAAGAGGTTCTACAACCTCTTCCTCTTCTATTATTTCTTTCTCTGTTTCTACCTCTGTCTCTTCAAATACACTTGTAGATATACCTTCTTCTAATATATCTTCTGATGTATCTATGGGTACAGTTTCCTCCTGTGTAACATTATTAGTATTTTCTATTTCCTGTGCTATAACTGATGCAGGAAACAATACATTAGAAGTTAAAATAGAAATAAGTAAAAGGCATTGGGGTAAATAATGGGCAATAAGACGAGAGAATTTCTTTTTCATATTTAAAGAATATTCTTATATTAAATTGTTTATAGGATATTTTAGTTCTGTTTAATGAACAAGTCAAGTAATTAAAAATAGTGCTTAAATAAGGAAGAAATCTATAAATCTTGAATAAATTGGTGCCTGGGGCAGCTCTAGGTTACAATTTCCGAGTTAGTTTCTTAAAATTTATCTTATGTAGAAATGAAAAGTTTGTTTAATATAATAGAGAATTTAAACAAAACAAGAGAATTGGATAGAAATGTAAATTTGCATGAGCATTTCTCTCTATTGCATTAAAGGAATTAAATCACATAAAAGAAGTCTTTGACAAGCTAGACGAAATACTTTTGTTGGATGAATACAGGATGCTTTCTTTGAGGTTGGTATATATTGAAGAATGTATTGTGAACTTTAATTGGATTGAGATACTTAGTTACTTAGAATTTTATTGTTTATAATTGCTCTTTTACTTTTGGATTGATATTAAAAAGGCAAAAGATTTTAATTACTCAAGAAAAGGTACTAACAATTCTATAGATATTATTTCAAGCTCAGAAGATGGTTGCCTAGAGTGTACAAGCTTTGGAGTACAATCAATAACTTCGAAATCAACAGCATCAAAATTTTTATCAAGAAAAGACAGTATCCGTGTGTTTAAGAACTCTGTTTGCTTATATTGTGAGTAGAATTGCTTTTCGAAATCCTCTTCTGAAATAAATTTCATTTGGTTCTGATTAAAGTTGCTTAAGAATTAAAGTGTTCTATTCAAGATCTAAGCTCGATTTCAATTCTTTTGCAAGTTTTTTAGCTGATTCTGGGAATTTGATATCTTGATTATCAATGATAATCTGTCCAACGAAATCCGCTATTGTTGTCTTGGCAATTTTATCTTCCTTAACACGAAGATATTCGGCTAATATTTTTTGAGCTGCACGACCACGAGTCTCTAATTTCTCTGCATCTTTTAGTTTTGACTTTAAGTCGGGCATAGTAT
>CAZQHF010000041.1:4344-6560 GCA_964593535.1 uncultured Candidatus Saccharibacteria bacterium | reverse complement strand
AATGATTATCTTGCTAAAAGAGATGCAGAATGGACAGGACATATACTTAATAGTCTGGGTATGACTACTTCTGCAATTAATTCTGGTACTCAGTACAGATTTGTTTCTGATGAGGAAGCTATAAAGCTGAAGGGTGATGAAGCTAAGAAGTTAATTGATGAAAGAAACAGAAAGGTAAAGCAGGAAGGAAGACTTAAGTATGACCATATGAGTGGTGTTAATTTGATTGAGTGTACTAAAAAGGAGGCATATGCTTGTGATGTTGTATATGGTACTAACAATGAATTTGGTTTTGATTATCTTAGGGATAATATGGTTGCTGATTTAGATGACAGGGTGCAGGGACCAAGATACTTTGCAATTGTTGATGAAGCAGACTCCATTCTTATTGATGAGGCAAGAACACCTTTAATTATTTCTACAAGTGCTCAGGCATCAAATGAGATGTACAAGCAGTTTGCAACTCTTGTAAATCAGCTTGAAAGGGAGAAGCATTACTCTGTTGATGAGAAATCTAATTCTGTATCTCTTACAGATGAGGGTGTTGATTACATTGAAAAGCTTTTGCATGTTAAAAATGTTTATGAAGATCCTCAGATAGCATATCATCTGGATAATGCACTTAAAGCTAAAGAGCTTTACAAAAGAGATGATGAATATATGGTTAAGGATGGGGAAGTCTTAATAGTTGATGAATTTACAGGAAGGGTACTTCCTGGAAGAAGATACAGCGAGGGGTTGCATCAGGCAATTGAAGCAAAAGAAGGTGTTGAGGTAAAGAGAGAAAGTAGAACTATGGCAACTATTACACTGCAGAACTATTTTAGGCTTTACTTCTATCTTTCTGGTATGACTGGTACTGCTCTTACTGAGGCTGAGGAGTTTGCCTCTATATATGGTTTAGATACCATTGTTGTACCAACAAACAAGCCTGTTATAAGGAAGGATTACAATGATGTTGTTTACAGAACTCAAATGGGGAAGTTTAAAGCTATTGTAGAGGATGTAAAAGAACATCATAAAAAGGGACAGCCTGTACTTGTAGGTACTACCTCTGTTGAGAAGTCTGAAATTCTCTCTGATATGCTTTCTAAGGAAGGGATTAAGCATGAAGTATTAAATGCTAAATATCATGAGAAAGAGGCTAAGATAGTGGCTCAGGCAGGCCAGAAGGGTGCTGTAACTATTGCAACCAATATGGCAGGTAGAGGAACAGATATTGCACTTGGAGAGGGTGTAAGGGAGCTTGGAGGGCTGTATATAATTGGTTCAGAAAGACATGAATCAAGAAGAATAGATAATCAGTTAAGAGGAAGGTCTGGAAGGCAGGGAGATCCTGGTGAATCTGTCTTCTATGTTTCTTTTGAAGATGAACTTATGAGGCTTTTTGGAGGAGATAGAATGCAGATGATTATGGCAACTGTAGGGCTTGATGATAACACCCCTATATCCATGGGTATATTAGGTAGAACTATTGAGAATGCTCAAAAGAAAGTAGAATCTCATAACTATGATATTAGAAAACATCTTGTTGAATATGATGATGTTCTTAATCAGCAGAGAAACATTATATATGACCTTAGAACAAAGGTTTTAGAAATATCAAAACAGCCGTATGTTGAAAGCAAGGTTGATTTAGAGAAGGATATTAAATATGTACTGTCTATAGATATTGACAGACTGCAAGATGAGCTTGATGGTTTTTCTCTTACTAGGGAGGAAACTTGGGATATATCACTTCTTAATGATTTAAAGTTTAAGCTTACTCCTCTTGATATATTTGTATTAAAGAAAATTCTAGAACATATTGATTTCCTCATAGCTTCCCAGCTTGAGGATGATATGAAGATAGATAATATTGAAGAAAGAAACTTGTATATTCAGATTAAAAATCTCATTACAGAAGAGATATTTGAAAAGGCTACTAAAAGACTTAAGTTTAAGGATAGTGTTGAGTATTTTAGAGATTTGTACGGAAAAGATCCTGCACAAAGGGGTTCCCAATTAAAAAAGCTTGCTCTTGTTGCCTTTATTGAGCACATATATGGTATTGGTACACTTCCCATGAGAGAACTGTCTAAGGTTTTAATACTTCAGAGCATTGATAGATATTGGATGGAGCATTTAGATAATATGCAGGATTTAAGAGAGGGTATTTCTTTAAGAAATCTTGCACAGAGAGATCCATTGGTAGAGTATAAAAATGAAGGGTTTAG
>CAZQHF010000041.1:1787-4244 GCA_964593535.1 uncultured Candidatus Saccharibacteria bacterium | reverse complement strand
AAGAAATACAAGAAATGCTGTTATCCTAAATACGGCTAATCTAGTTAATATGCTGTTTTTGGCTGATTCGAACTTTTAAAGAATATGGGACATATATTATGGGTTTATTGACCTATATCTCCAAATTGTAATATCCTAGATTACAACAACTTATTATTACAATGACAAAAGAAGAAGAAATACAAAAGGTGGTTCCCCAGAGACAGAGTGTACATGTAGTTTTCTTTTCATGTCCTAACTGCGGAGAAGAAGTAGATTATATACAATTCTGTCCTGACTGCGGTAAACCTATGAGAGTAATTGACGTCGTAGAGAAGTTTGGAGATGAAGCTGAGCAGTTTATTAAAAAAGTAGAGGATAGACTTGCACAGGAAAAGATTGCTAATGGAAAAGAAGAAGATGATTTAATAGATATCATTGATCAACCTGAATCTACCACAATTATTCTTGATGAGCAGGAGAATGATAGTAATGAGATTGATACTTTAGAAGACATATTCCCTGATGATGATTCTGATATAGATGTAAAGATTGAAGCAGTAGATGATTTAGATGATATTGTTGCAGAACTTGATAAGGAAGAAGATGATGATTTTCCAATAGATGACTTTGGTGATGGCGGTCTTCCAGAACTTTAATATTCATTAAAGTATATTTCTCTTAAAATTATTAAAAATAATAGGTATAATAGGGAGATTTTAATATTTCTTAATTAAATATGCCTAAGGTACAAAATTATAATATTGCAGTAGTAGCAGATCCACTTTACAAAAAGGGAGGGGCAGAAGTTCATCTTAAATATATACTTGATACATTTGATAACAAAACACTGTTTACAGCCTTTTGTGATAGAGAATTTGTTAAAAGAGAGTTTCCTAATGTAGTAGTTAAAACCTCTTTTATGCAGTATTTACCATGGAAATTTAAGTTAAAGCATTTTTACAATTTGTTTTTACCTTTAGCATATAAATCTTTTAGATTTAATGGATATGATGCAATACTGTCATTATCAATATCATTTGCTAAGTTTGCTCATGGGAGTATACCTCATATAAATATATGCATGTCTCCTCCTAAGTTTTTATGGGACAAAGAAAAGAGAAGCATTAAAAGTAGTGAGCAGCTTAAGGGAGTAAATAAATTCTTGTTTAAGATATATTCTCTTTTTGAGAATACCATTATTGAAGAGAAATGGAGACAGAAAGATAAAAGAGCTGCACAAAGAGTTGATAGAATGATTGCAATATCCAATGCAGTTAAAGAAAGAATTAAGAAATACTATGATATAGAGGCAGATGTAATATATCCTCCTGTTGATGTAACAGGAATTGAAAAAGCAAGCAGGGGGTATCGTAAAGAGAACTGGTTTTTGTATTTAGGGAGGGTTGAAACTTACAAGGGTGTAGAGCTTGCAATTAGGGCAGCATATTCTGCTAAAGTACCACTTAAAATTGGTGGTATAGGTGATGATTTAGATAGAATGAAGAATCTTGTAAGAGATTTAAATGCTAAGGGATTAGTAAAGTTTTTAGGATATTTCTCTGATGAAGAAAAGCCTGTTCTACTTGCAAAAGCAAAATCTTTAATATTTCCTGTTAAAGGGGAAGATTTTGGAATAATACCTGTTGAAGCTAATGCTGCAGGTACTCCTGTAATAGCATACAGGGATGGTGGTGTAGTTGAGACTATTTCTGACACAAATCCTAAGACGGGGATATTTTTTGATAAGTATAATTACAAGTCATTAGCAAAAGTATTAAAGAAGTTTGATGAGAAAGAGTTTAAGCCTGATAACTGCAGAAAACAGGCAGAACAGTTTGCATCTGAGATATTCCAGTACAAATTAAGAACATATGTTGAAGATGTACTAAAGGAGAGACAAAATAATGGCTAAGGATACTGTTATAGTCTTAAAATCTGTAAACTATTCTGAAGCAGATAAGGTGCTTACAGTACTTGGAAAATATACAGGGAAGTTTTCTTTATTTGCTAAGGGCATAAGGAAGATTAATAGCAAGAACAGAGGTAATATGCAGACATTAAGTATTTCGGATATTTCTTTTTATGAAGGTAGAGGACTTCCAGTTTTAACAGAGTCTCAACTAATCTTTTCCTCTGATATAGATGTTGTAAAAGATAGAGTAAGTGATATTAAACGGGTATTGGATATGATTAATAAAATAATGCAGGAGGGTGATCCAAATGTAAAAATTTTTAATATGCTTGAGAGTCTTTGTAAAAAGAACTTTGATATAGGGAGTGTTAATAGGTTTAGGCTACTGTTTTTAAAAGAGATGGGATATTTAAGTGATTTTACTGTTTGTAGTGTATGCGGAAGTAAAGAGAATCTAGAGTATCTTGATACTAGTAGCTTTGCTCTTCTGTGTAAAAACTGCTACAGTAAAAGAGGAAGTGGTATTAAGATAGGGGGTGATATATATAGAAGCAGGGAGTTTA
>CAZQHF010000041.1:0-1687 GCA_964593535.1 uncultured Candidatus Saccharibacteria bacterium | reverse complement strand
CCAAGTACAGTTACAGTTAGAATACTATCTTCATCAGGAGTTGGTATACAAGGTAGAACTGTTGTTATTGTTTCTCGAACTCTAGTTATTACTCAGCCGACTTTACCTACAAATTCTTCTGGTAGAGTAACGGGCTGGGTGTATTCAACAAATCCTGGTACATTTACTGTAAATGCTTTTGATACTACTTTTGGTTTTAATATTGAAATTCAAAATAGTAAGACACTGTATGTTGTCCCAGTACCAGTGCCTGTACTTCTTCCAGAGCCCTACTATACAAAGGGTACTGTAAATACTGTTGTTTGGAGTAATACTGGGACTCAATATGCTTACTATGTAGAGGTAGCACTTGATCCTGACTTTAGCAATGTAGTTGGTAATTCAGGGTGGATTAATTCTACATCATATGAATTTACCAATCTTGAGAATGAGAAGATGTACTTTTATCGTGTTAAGGCAAGAAATCAATGGGGTGGAGAGAGTGCATGGTCAAGTTATGTATTTAGTGTGCAGGATGCCCTAGCTCCTGAGATTAAAATAATTGATATTGGTGGAGTTGGTGAAAATAACACAGTTGATTGGGATACAAACTTTACTGTTGAAATGCTTTTTTCAGTAAGAGATAACCTTCAGCTTAACAATGCAGTATTTATGTGTCTTGACTCTAGAGGACATACATATCATTGCACTTCGGATTATCATATGGAGGGAGACCTTCTCATTGTTAAAGTTAAGCTTGGTAGCTTAGAAAGAATATCAGGGGTTTATCTAAGAGATAGCTATGAGTTCTGTGTTGAAGCAGACGATGCAGCTGGAAATATTAGAAGGGTATGTGGAATTGAATTAAAAATACCTCATGAGCAAGAGGAAATAACTGAGCCTACAATTACTGATAGGGTAGATAAAGTAGTAGAGGATGTAACGAATAATCTTGATGAGACAATAGATCAACTGCCTTCTGGTAATCTTACTGCTATTACTGTTACAACAAGTATTGTTACTTCTTTAGTAGCATTCTTACTTGCATTTGGGAGTCTGCTTAATCTTCCGTTTGCTTTTGTTCAATTTTTTATACATCTTCTCTCATGGCTTGGTTTTAGAAAAGGAGCAAAACAACTAGGATATGTATATGATTCTCTTACAAAGGATCCAATTCCTCAAGCAATTATTAGAGTATATAGTGAAGATGGAAGAATGGTGTGGACAGATGTTACTGATTCTAAAGGGTATTTTTCAGCAAGACTTAGCAGTGGAAGGTATAAAATTGTTGTTACTGCACAAGGATATATATTTCCTTCTTCGATAGTTTTTGGTAAAGATGATTATCCTCTAAAAGATGTATATCATGGGGAATATTTTGAGGTTAAGGAGAATGAGGAGTTTAACTTTTCTATTCCACTAGATCCTCGTGATGTTTCTAAGTTTAAAGCATGGGGAGAAATTTTAAAGGGAAGGTTAAGGGTGTTTTTAAATATCTTAAATATTCTTCTTTTTGTAGCTGGTTTAATATTTGCAATATATGCATTTTCTAAAGATCCTTACTGGCTTACATTCTTAATACTTCTTCTTTATATTCCTTCTTTGATTTTAATGATGAGAGGAACTTTTAAGAAGAGAAGTAAATATGGTGTTGTTAAAGATACAGATGGGAATGCTGTAAGTAGTGTTGTTATTGGTTTAAGAGAGC
>CAZQHF010000040.1:0-6808 GCA_964593535.1 uncultured Candidatus Saccharibacteria bacterium | reverse complement strand
TATGTCAAAGGAGCTTTATGAAAAAGGAACTTCTCTCTCTATTGGTTCTCATGAATTAATCTTTTCGAGCTCGGAAAATCTAAAAAGAGAGGTAAATAAAAATCTGTATATAGCCCATTATCCTGTTAGATCTGCAGAACAAATTTCTAAGAAAATCATTCTTGGTGTATTGAATAAATTGACACAATATCCGAAAGACTCAGATACGAATTACCATCAAAAGAGAATATATGATCAGATGATTAAAAAGGGGACATGTATAGATAATGAAACATTGCATGAAATTTCTAAAATGTATGCAATAGAAGATACAAGAGAGAATCCCACAATATTGTATAAACCCCTAAATTTAGACTTCTGCAAGAACATAACATTGAAATACTCAAGAAAGAATGATTTAGATAATGACATCTTTAGTTATACTCTAAATATAGCTGAAGTTTTAATTGAAGGTTTAAGAGAGGAAAAAGAAAAAACTGAAAAATCTCTAGAAACCTTACAAGAAGAACATAATACGATAAAAAAATCTCTAGATAGTGTAGTCAACAGTAAAGGGTGGAAGGTTGTAGAAAGGTTGAGAGAACTTAAAAGGATAATAAGCAATTTCTTCAGAAGAAGATCCCAATAAACAGAAAACCTTTGTCAAGTTTACTCTTTAACTAAAACTCAAAATCTTGTAAACTACCCATAGCGACATATTAATTTTTAAAGTATTAATATATGACTCTCCTCATAACCGGTGGTTGTGGCTTTATAGGCTCTAACTTTATTAAATACTGGTTAAATAAATATCCTAAAGATAAAATAATAAACTTAGATAAATTAACATATGCAGGAAACCTAAATAACCTTAAAGATATAGAAAATAATCCTAACTATAAATTTGTACATGGAGATATATGTGATAAAGAATTAGTAATGGAATTGACTCGCGGAATAGATCTAATAGTACACTTCGCTGCAGAATCTCATGTAGATAACAGTATAGAAGGACCAGAAGAATTTATAAAAACAAATGTAGAAGGAACACTAATACTACTAGAAGCTGCTGTTAAAAATGGAAATATAAGATTCCATCATGTATCAACAGATGAAGTATTTGGAGAACTACCCTTAAATGACCCTAAAGCAAAATTCAATGAAAATACTCCATATGCCCCTAGAAGTGTATACTCTGCATCGAAAGCAGCCTCAGATTACCTTGTAAGAGCATATTACAATACTCATAAACTACCAATAACAATATCTAACTGTTCTAATAACTATGGACCTAATCAACACCCAGAGAAACTAATACCCCTTGCAATTACCCGTGCCATTATGAATCAGGAAATACCCGTATATGGAGAAGGTACACAAGTAAGAGATTGGATACATGTAGAAGACCATTGTAGAGGTATAGAATTATGTATAACCAAAGGTAAGATAGGAGAGACATATCTCTTTGGTGGTAATGGTGAAAAACAGAATATATGGATTATTAAAAAAATATTAGAATATCTTAATAAACCTGAATCACTAATAGTACATGTAGGAGATAGAAAAGGACATGATGTAAGATATGCTATAGATTTTAGTAAAGCTCAGAAAGAATTGGGATATAATCCGACTAAACCAATAGAGGAGGGATTAAAGGATACAGTAGAGTGGTATAAACAACATGAACAATGGTGGAAACCATTAAAAGGAAAAGCAGATATACAAGCAGAAAGATATTTAGAGAAAAGAATATAGGTATTTAAACTCTATAAATTTGGCTTAAAACAGTTGTTAATATGGGCTTGACAAGCGTACAAATTCGGCGTAATATGTACGATATAATGTACAAAATAGGCATAAAATATGCAGTATAATATTAAAAGAACAATAGAAAAATCCATCAGAAAAGACTTTTTCAAAGGAAAGATTATTATTTTAGCAGGACCTAGGCAGGTTGGCAAAACTACTCTTATTAAACACATTCTAAAGGATTATACAAGTGTAATTACATTTAATGGAGATAATAGAAGGGATAGAAGTTCTCTTGCTAAAAACGATTTCGAGTTTATTGACAAACTCATCGGTGAAAACAAAATAGTATTCATTGACGAAGCACAAAAAATAGAAGAGATTGGTAATACTCTAAAACTCTTAGTAGATAACTATGGAAAAAAGAAACAAATAATTGCAACTGGATCTTCTAGCTTAAATCTGCTATCTAATACATCAGAACCTTTAACAGGTAGGAAATATGTCTATGAATTATATCCATTGTCAGTTACAGAGATATATTCTCAAAGACATCCTCTTGATTTAGATAAGGAATTAGAAAACTTGTTAATTTATGGCTCATATCCAGATATATATAGTGGCAGTTTGAGAGTAAAGGAAGAACAACTTCTCGAAATTACTAGAAGTTATTTATACAAAGACATTTTAGAATTAGAGGATGTAAGGAGTTCCTCCTCTATTGACAAACTCCTTTCAGCATTAGCTTTACAAGTTGGCTCAGAAGTATCACTTAGGGAATTGAGTAACCTTTTAAATTTACATATTGGTACTGTAGAAAGGTACATAGATCTACTTGAAAAAAACTATGTGATTTTTAGATTACCACCTTACTACACCAATCAAAGAAAGGTACTATCTAAACAAAACAAAATATATTTCTATGACTTAGGTATAAGAAATGCATTAATAAACAACTTCAACCCCCTAAGTAAAAGAAATGATATAGGTGCTTTGTGGGAGAATTTCTTAATTATTGAAAGAATGAAATTAAATGCATATACAAATAGGTATGTATCTAACTTTTTCTGGAGAACATATGATGGGGCAGAAATAGATTATATTGAGAAGTATGCAGACTCTTTAGATGGCTATGAATTTAAATGGAACAAAGAGAAAAATGCACCAAAAAGTTGGCTTGAATATCCTAATGCTACATATAAGTTAGTAAATATAGAGAACTATAAAGAATTTTTAAACCTTTCTAATTAATTTAAAAATATATTTAAATGAAAGCATTAATCCTTGCAGGAGGAAGAGGAACTAGACTAAGACCACTTACACATACTAAAAATAAACATATGTTACCAATTGGAAATAGACCAATGATAGAGCGAATAATACTGGATGCAATAGATTTGGATATTAAGGATATAATTATAAATGTAAATAAAGGAGATAAAGAGTTACCTGAGTTAATAGGTGATGGAAGCAAGTATGGAAAAGGTATTAAAATAACATATATAGAACAGCCTGAACCTAATGGAATGATGTACCCTATTAAATTAGCAGAGAAGCTAATAGGTGATGAAGAGTTTCTCTTTTCTGCTGGAGATAATATATTAACAGGCGGTCTTAGGAAGCATTATGAAGATTTTAAAAAGAAAAAATCAGATGCACATGTATTAGTAGTAAGAAGACCAGATTATCAAAACTTTGGTGTTGCAGTTGTTAAGGGAGATAAAGTAGTAAAAACAGTTGAAAAACCAAAAGAGTTTGTAAGTGATTTAGTACTAACTGCAATTTATTTTTTTACACCTGTTGTATTTAAAGCATTTGACTATGTTAAACCAATTGATCCAAAAGGTACTGGTAAACCTGAATATTATCCTCCTGTTGTTAATAACTGGTTAATAGAAAATGGGTATAAAATGACTACATCGGAAGTAACAGGGTGGTGGAAAGACACAGGTGCTCCTGAGGATTTAATTCTTGCAAACAGACTCATACTTGAGAGAGAAATACTTAAAGTTGATGATGGAGATATTGTTGATAGTAAGATAGAGGGGAATGTAGAGATTAGAAAGGGTGCTAAGATAAAGAGCTGTGTATTAAGAGGCCCTATATCAATAGCAGAGAATGTAACAGTAGAGAATTCATATATAGGACCGTTCACATCTATAGGAGAGGGTAGTATTGTTAGGAATGTAGAAATAGAAAATAGTATTCTAATGGGTAATTGTAATGTGCATGATTTAGATAGAAGACTGGATTCCTGCCTTATTGGATGGAATGCAGAGGTAACAAGTAAAAATACTCATCCTAAGGCAGATAGTATGTATATTGGAGATGATTCTAAGGTACTAATTGCTAAATAATTTATTAACTTCTATATATGGAATTTAAGAAAGATATACAAGGAATAGAAGGATTAGTAATAATTACTCCTCGTGTATTTGAAGATGAAAGAGGTTTCTTTAAAGAAACATTTAATGAGGAGGAATTTAAGAAGAATGGAATTAATATACATTGGTTACAGATAAATCAATCAAGGTCATCAAAAGGTGTACTTAGAGGACTCCATTGGCAGAAAGAGCCATATGGCCAGGATAAACTAGTAAGAGTAGTAAGAGGAGCTGTATTAGATGTTGCAGTAGATATTAGAAAAGATTCTCCTAGTTTTGGTAAATATGCAATGGTACAGTTAAGTGAAGATAATCATAAAATGTTTTTAGTACCACAAGGATTTGCACATGGTTTTATAGCACTTAGTGATATTGTTGATTTTGAGTATATGGTTGGAGGGAATCAATATAACAAGGATAGTGAGAGAGCAATAATATGGAATGATCCTGACTTGAATGTACAGTGGGGTACTAACTCCCCTATTGTTTCAGAAAAAGACAGCAAGGCTCCTAGATTTAAAGATATAGATTTTTCTGATTTGTTTTAATTTTAATAAGGTAGATATGAAGAATAAAAAGGTATTAGTATTTGGTTCTAATGGAATGCTTGGTGCATATTTTTCTAATATGTTAGAGCAAAATATCTACGAAGTAGTAAGGAATGATAAATCTTTGGGTGGTATTGATATTACTGATGAAAAGGCAGTAATGGAGGTTATAAAGGAAGTAAAACCATACTTTGTTGTTAACTGTGCTGCATATACTAATGTAGAGAAAGCTGAAGAAGATAGAGAGTTGGCATTTAAAGTAAATGCAGATGCTCCTAAATATATGGCTAATGTATGTAGAGACCTTGATATCTCTTTTATGCATATTTCAACTGATTATGTATTTGGAGATAATAAAGAAGATGGGTATACAGAAGAATATTCTCATTTTAACCCTTTAAATGTATATGGGCAGTCAAAGCTAAAAGGTGAATTAAATGTGCTTAAGTCAAAACCAGACTCTTACATATTTAGAACTTCATGGTTGTTTGGTCCCAATGCTACCAATTTTATAGATAAAATTCTTAAGTATGCAAAAGAGTTACCTGAATTAAAAGTAGTTACTGATGAGATAGGGTGTCCTACATATGTAAAGGATTTAAGTGAGGCTATGCTACTGGCTCTTGATAATCAGATTGTGTCTGGGATATATCATTTATGTAGTAGTAATCATATTTCAAGATATGAATTTGCAAAAGAGATTCTTTCTCTTGCTGGTATTTCTACTGCTATTAATGAATGTAAGCTTGAAGATTTTCCTAGGAAGGCTAAAATTCCTAATATATCAATATTAGTTAATACAAAGCTTAAGAAGGCAAGAACATCATATGAAATGCTAAAAGATTATTTTGGAGTGTAGTATAATCCATTATTAATTTTCTTTATCTATTAATATGAAACAAGTATCAATAATAGGACTAGGATATGTAGGATTACCTCTTGCATTAGCAATAGAAAGAAGTAAGAAATATAAAGTAATAGGATATGATATTAACAATAAACAAGTAGAAAAGATATTAAATAAACAATGTCCAATAACAGATAAAAAAGCAGAAAAAGACCTAAAAGAATTAGACTTACATGCTACTACCAATGAAGAAGAAATAAAAGGAAGTGACTATTACATAATATGTGTACCCACACCAATATATGATGACTATACTCCTGATTACACACCTGTTAAGAGAGCAGCAGAAACTATTGGTAAATATTTAGAAAAAGGACAAACAGTAATACTTGAATCTACTGTTAATCCAGGTACATGTGAAGAAATACTCCTCCCCATACTAGAAAAAGAATGTGGGTTAAAAGGAGGAAAAGATTTTAATTTAGCTATGTGTCCTGAAAGAATTAATCCTGGTGATGAGAGATGGAGTGTATACAATATACCTAGAAATATTGGTAGTTTAATACCTTCTAAAACACATGAAGTAGCACAGTTCTATAGATCTTTTCTAGAAGGAGAGATAAATGAGGTATCTTCTTTAAAGATAGCTGAGGCTACAAAGATAGTAGAGAATACTTTTAGGGATATAAATATTGCATATGTAAATGAACTTGCTAAATCATTTGATGTAATGGGAATAGATTTAATAGAAACACTTAAAGCTGCATCAAATAAACCATTTTCTTTTATGGTACATTGGCCATCAAGAGGTGTAGGAGGTCACTGTATTGCAGTAGATCCTTACTATTTAATAAAAAGGGCTGCCCAATCAGGATTTGATCATAGATTTCTTAAAATGGCTAGAGAGGTAAATAACAGTATGCCTAAATATACTGTATCAAGACTTCAAGAGGCATTAAATGAGGTAAAACTTCCTGTAAATGGTACAAAGATATCTTTACTTGGTCTTAGTTATAAAGAGGATGTTGCTGATTTAAGAGAGAGCCCTTGTATAGAGATAATGGATATTTTAAAAGGTATGGGAACTAAACTTACTGTATATGATCCATATATTCCAGATATGTCTAATGTAGAGACACTAAATGATGCTCTTGATAAATGTAGTGCTGTTGTTATTTCTACTGCTCATAAAATATTTGGTGATTTAACACAAGAGATTTGTAAAAGAGATAATATTTTGGTTGTAATAGATGGTATGAATAAACTAGATAAAGAGAAAATAATTAAATCAGGAAAGATAT
>CAZQHF010000039.1:5212-6884 GCA_964593535.1 uncultured Candidatus Saccharibacteria bacterium | reverse complement strand
AACTCCTCTTTATTTTCTTTAAGCATATCAAAGCTTAATCTATCTACAATTAAATCTATACTGTGTTTTACATCAGGATTTATCCTTAAATCTTCTACATCATCTAAATGATAGATATCTCCATCAATGATTACTCTTGAAAATCCTTTTGAATGAAGTTTAGAGAGCATAGCTTTGTATTCACCTTTTCTGTTTTTTATGAGGGGGGAAAGAATTTGAAAGTTTTCTTTTTCTTTACTTACGATATTTACAATCTGAGTATATATTTCAGGGATATTTTGTTGTACAATCTTGCCTCCACACACAGGGCAGTATGCTTGTCCGATATGTCCGAATAAAAGCCTTAGATATCCGTATATTTCAGTTATTGTTCCTACTGTTGACCGGGGATTTGTTCCTGTGCTTTTTTGGTCGATAGAAATAGCAGGAGACAATCCTGTTATTGAATCAACATCAGGTTTGTGCATAACTCCTAAAAATTGTCTTGCATACGATGAAAGTGATTCTACATATCTTCTTTGTCCTTCTGCGTATAGCGTATCAAAAGCAAGTGATGATTTTCCGCTTCCTGATACTCCTGTTAATACAACAAGTTTGTTTTTAGGAATTTTAAGAGAGATATCTTTTAGATTGTGTTCTTTTGCTCCTTTTATGTCTATATATTCATTGTTCATGTGATCTTAATTATACCATGAAAAGCAACTTTCTTTATATTTCTTAAAAACAGATTTTACTTATGGTATATCAATATTAATGGTATAATTGGAACACGCACCCGTAGCTCAACATTGGATAGAGCAACGCACTCCTAACGCGTAGGTTGCTGGTTCGACTCCGGTCGGGTGCATATATGTATGTTTAATAGACAATGAATTATGAATAAAAAGATTACAGTAGAGGAAATTAAACCACCTGATAGAAAGGATGGCTATCCTTCTCAGACACCAAAATGGCTAAGAAGAATTTTAGAGTTTATACCAGGTGCAGTTGTTTGGTTCTTTGTTCTTTCCCCTCTTATATCTGCAATACTAGGATGGGAACAGATTTTTGTTTTCTATATCTCCTATCTTATAATCTACTGGGTGTATAGAGGAATTAAATTTGTTGTAGGAATTGGTATAGGGGTAAATAGGATGAAAAAAGATATGGATACAGACTTTCTTTCTATGTGTAAAGAAGTAAATGAGAAGAGGTTTAATGAGCTAGAGTATATATATTTATGTCCTGTATACAAAGAAGGACTTGATATTTTAGAGCCATCATTTGAGGCATGGAGGAAAAGTGATGTTGGGGCTGACAGGATACATGTTGTTGTTGCAATGGAGGAAAAGACTGCTGAAAAGCTTCAGATATCAAGTTTTAATATGCTTAAGAAAAAATACGGCAAAAAATTCGCTAGTATGGAGTATTTTGTACATCCTTCTGGAATAGAAGGAGAGGCTGCAGGTGTTAAAGGTGCCAATATCAATTGGGCTGCTAGAAAATTTGTTGAAAAGCTGGAAAAAGAGGGTAAAGATATTCATAACTATATGCTTATTACCTGTGATTGTGATTTAAGACCCCATCCTAAATATCTATCGGCTGTTACTTATAAATATCTAACTGTTGATTTGCCTGATCAGAAGTATTACACAAGTGCTGTTTATACATTAAATAACAACATATGGAGAGT
>CAZQHF010000039.1:0-5112 GCA_964593535.1 uncultured Candidatus Saccharibacteria bacterium | reverse complement strand
GGTGAGTTTAAAGGCGAGGAGGTTTATCTTCCTAGTAGTAGTGATGCAGTTGAGAATGAGACTATACTGAAGTCTTACAAAGCATTTTATAGGCAGCAACATAGATGGGGCTGGGGTATAGTTATCTTTCCTACTACTATAGCGGCTTTAATATATTCTAAAGATATTCCGCTTAATTGGAAGCTGCATATGATATTTGCTATTGTTAAAAACTATATTTTGTTCTTTACAGTAGTCTATCTCATGACAGTAGGTCTTGATTTACTTGGTGTCTTTAGTAAGAAGTTTACCTATAGCTCAGCATCATATAATTTACCTCAGGCAATGAGTTTTCTACTTGGTTCTTTATTAGTATGTAATTTGTTTTTAATTTATTACAGAAGAAAGCTTATACCAATACCTAAAGAGTGGCCTTGGTGGAGAAACTTGCTAGACTGTGCTGAGATTGCTCTTATTGCTGTACAGATGCTTACATTTGGATTTATTCCATATCTTCAGGCACATACAGAAATGATGCTTGGAAAAGGATTTAGAAAAAACTTCTATGCTACAGAGAAAGTACAAATTAAAAATAGTCTAAAGAGTTAGTGTATTGTATATGAGTTTATTAGTATGTTATGCAGGTCTGTTTGTTCAATAGGGGAAACAAGTAATGTAACTATTTTTTCTCCATTAGATGATACTGATTGTATTAATGTTAGGTTAGTATCCTGTAAGACTTTTGTTTTATTATCTCCATCTATATCACAAATGTACATAGTGTTGTTCTCTATATATGAGATATTTAAAGAATTAAATAGCCAGTGAATATTAACTGCGTTACTATCTATATTTTTTATTAATTTAGCACCAATATCTACGGTATGATCACCTTCTTCTTTCTTAAATGTAAATACACTAAATCCTTCCTGATCTTTAAAGATAAGCTTTTTATTATCTGGTGAAAACTCTATTAAATTGGATACATAGGGGGAGACCAAATAATATTTTTTAAGTTCTATATCGTACCAATATGATGCTAAGTTTGTTCTAATATATATTCCCTTAGCATCTTGATTTACTATAAAATCCTTAATTTCACCAACTGTTTTTGTACTTTCAGGAGAATTTGTAAAAGGAAGATATTTTCCGCTTCCAGTATCTTTCTGGTATTTCATAATATAATCCTGATTCTTTTGAAAAAATAAATCCGAAAGTATTACCTTTGATTCAGATCCGTCCATTTGTGATTGAGTTAGAAGATATCCATAGACATTATTGTTCTCTGGATATTCTGGATTTACCTCTATTTTATAGAAAAAACCTTGTCTATCTGTACTCCATATATACCCATTTTGAGGAGTTTTCTTAATTAACAAATATCGTGTTTGTTTATTAATATCAAGTGCAATTATGTCTGTATCAGATTCAAACATAAGATACTGGCTATTTTTAGCCCAGCTCATTTTGTATGATGTAAGGTCATTGATGTTAAGTACTGTTAAAGTATCAAGTGTAGTACCCTTAGTTGCATCTAGTATATAGCTGGTTGTGTTATCTGTACTAACAATTGTTAAAACTCCTAATGTACCGTTTGGAGCAAGGAGGATTTCTACCATTGGCTCTTGTATAGAATCAAAGGTTAGAATAACTCTTGGATTAGTAGATATGTTCCAAAATGGAGTATTAACATCAAATCTGTATAATGTGTACCTATAGGTTAAAACTTCAGGTATGTATTCATTAACGAGAATGTATATGTAATCCCTATTATTGCTTAGCCAGTTATTTATATATTTTCTGTCCTGTAAAGAGAAGATTTCTTCTTGAGCTATATCTTTCTTTATAAGCCAAGGATATACAGGAGTAGATTTCTGTTCTTTAATCTCAATATCTTTTTTCCACTCAACATATCCATTTTTCTTAACTAACACACTATGTATTCCTACTGGTAGACTTACACTTTTTGAAGTTCTTCCTTCTTTCTCTCCATTAACATAAAGATCTGCAAGAGAAGGAGATGATTGTACAGTTAAAACACCTGTTTTTACTAACAGCTGATTAGAGTCGCCAAGCCTCCATCCATTTGCATATAAATATATTGCTACAGCTCCAGTATATACAAATAATGAAGCTAGTATTGATATTAAAGAAAAGAGTTTTCTATTGTAACCATTCTTCTCCATGACAAATTTAGTATATCATATCTAGAACTTAATTTTATTGATATAATTGGGTTATGTTAGGAAAGAAATTAGGAATAGATTTAGGAACAGCTAATTCTGTAGTGTTTGTACAAGGCGAGGGTATTGCCTTTGTTGAGCCTACTGTTGTAGCAATTGATGTTAATACATTTAAGGTAATTGCTGTTGGATCTGAAGCTAAAAAAATGATTGGTAAAACACCTGAGAATATTATTGCAAAGAGACCTTTAAAAAATGGAGTTATTGCAGACTCAAGAATCACAGAAGCACTGCTTAAATATTTTTTTAATAAGGCATTAGGAAAGTCTAGGTTCTTTAAGCCTGATGTTGTAATTAGTGTTCCTGCAGGAATTACAACAGTTGAGCAGAGAGCTGTAATAAAGGCTGCAAATAATGCTGGTGCAAGAGAAATTACAATGCTTCCGGAGCCTCTTTTAGCTGCATTAGGTGCAGGTTTGCCTATTGAGACCTCATCAGGCAACATGATTGTAAATTTAGGAGGTGGTACAGCAGAGGTTGCAGTAATATCTCTTGATGGAATAGTGGAGTATGACTCTTTAAGAATTGCAGGAGATGCAATAAATGAAGCAATAATTAACTATATGAAAAAGAAAAAAGGTATTTTAATAGGTGAACAGACTGCAGAAAATATTAAAATAAGGGTAGGATCCGCAATAGAAATAAAAGATGCAAAAAGTATGGAGGTAAGGGGAAGAGATTTTGGTGCAGGTTTACCTAAGGCAATTACAGTAGACTCTAATGATGTAGCAGCTGCGGTAAAGAGGCCTTTGCTAAGTATTATTAATAGTATTAAGGGAGTTTTAGAAAGGACACCTCCTGAGTTGTCTGCAGACATTATGGATAGAGGAATGGCAATGACTGGTGGAACATCAAAACTTAGAAATTTAGATAAGTTATTTACAAAAGCAATTGGTGTTCCAGCATATGTTGCAGATGAGCCTATGTATTGTGTTGCAAAAGGAACAGGTATTGCATTAGAGTTAATGGTGGAAGGGGAAAGAAAATTTAGTTTTAATAGAGCAGTTACTTAAATGAGTATTTTTTCTAGAACAGGAAAACAAGAGATGAAATTAGGTGAGGTCGTTTCCTTAATGTCAAAATTAAGACTTCCTATATCTCTTGTCTTTACACCTGTTAATTTAAGGGAAGAGAAAGAAAAATTTTTAAACTCTGACATATATGAACCTGTATTTAAGTATAGGGGGGTGAGAAATAACAATGAGGAAATATTAAAAAGGTTTTCTTCTTTAAAGCTGATTACTGATGTAGATCCAAGAATTTCCGACTTCTATATTCAGCTAATTGCTTCAAAAAACGATTCTAATGTCCTTATGAATGCAGTAGGGAATAACGAACTTGTAACAGAAGTATCATATAGAAAGTATGGAGTACCGACCCCACTTCTTTTTAGGAATGCATCAAGAATTTTAAGAGGAAATACCAGTGGTTATAATATAATAAAGCCCCCTGTTATTAAAGAAGGCGACATTTTTCACTATGAAAAAATAAAAGAGATTTTTAATCTTGTTTTTGAGCATTTTGGTTTAAATGATTGGGAGGTTCAGGCTTCATCCAATATACAGAGAAATAGTATCAAAGTGGGAGTTAAGAGCAAGTGGGTTATTATGGACCCAAATATAGGGAGGTCTAAGTTTAAGTTAAAAAAGAGCTTAATACATGAGGTTGGTACACATGTTTTCAGGTCTGTAAATGGTCTAAATACGAAAATTGAAGCACTTTCAAAACCTAATTTGCCAAAATATCTTGATATAGAGGAAGGTTTAGCTATATGGAATGAATCTGATATGAATCTTCTTACACTAAAGAATTTTAAAAAGAGTGCTTCTTTTGTTTATGCAATATATCTTGGAGAGCAGTTATCATTTAGACAATTATATAATACACTTTTGTCAGTTTTTCCTAAAAATACTGCATTTAATATTACATATAGGGTGAAGAGGGGACTAGGGGATACTACTTATCCAGGAATATATACAAGAGATATTGTTTATTTTAGAGGGTTTAAAAAGGTTAAAAAAGCATTAGAGAAAGACAAATCATTATATGAAAAGCTTTATGCTGGTAAAATAGATCTTAAACAGTGTGAATGGGTAGATGATGGCCTTATTCCAAAAGCTAAAATAGTTCCATCTAAGCAGGAGTGGAGCGATTTATTTAGAAAGGTAGGGATTTAATCACTAAAGGCTGTAATTATAGCTTCAGCAATATTAACGTGTTCTCCTTTTATTTTTGTTTCGTATGCCTTAAATCCAGGATGTAAGCTTATTTCCTGTAGTAATGGTTTTCCATGCATTTCCATAATGTCAACAGCAATAAAATCAGCTTCAAAGATGCGTGTAACATTCTGCACAAAATTTTTAATCTTTTCTTCAGGATTGTTATACATAGAATAAATTCCCTTACTCACGGTCATGAAACTTTTGTCTTTTTTTCTTTTCCATCCTCCTACTATCTCTCCTTTTTTTACAAACACTCTTATATCTGTATCACTATCCGATAACTCTTGTATAAACATATTAGAAAGGTCTAAGTTTTTAATGTTACTCTTTTTAAAGTCATCGGGGGTATCAATTTTAAAGACATTCTTTTTTATTAGCTCTTTCCCATTTATCTCTTCAATTCTATTTTCTCCAGTACAGCTTTTAAGTATTAATGGGTATGAATTAAGAATATCTCTTGGAGCCAAATAGTTGCCATCTGTTCTGTAATATGAGTTAAAGTAGGGGATATTATTTTGGTGACAGAATAGTGCCAATGCAATTTTGTTGTAATATGGGAGTTTTTTGATAGTTTTACTGTTTTGTACCAATATTTTGTTTTCTGGGTTGTTTATATTATATTGATCAGTGTATTCTACAATATGTCTTTTAAGCTGATACTGAGATTC
>CAZQHF010000038.1:0-7047 GCA_964593535.1 uncultured Candidatus Saccharibacteria bacterium | reverse complement strand
GTTGCTGTCATACTTTGTGATCCTGAATCCCACATTACTGTACCAGTAAAAGAGCTATTTGTATTTACCTCTATTTCATTGTAATTACCAGTATTTCCTGTATCAGGGTCATTAAATATTGCACTAAAATATGGTGTTTGTGTTGTAACATTTGTGGGGTTGGTTGTTCCCATGCAGTATGGTGTAGTAGGAATAGTAGGGACTTGATTCGCAACGACCCATTGCGCAGTAATTGAGAAGGGACCCACAACACTATTACATACACCAGTTGTTGAATTAAATGTTCCACCACAGTTTGCAGATGGATTTATTGTAAATCCCGTAAAATTATATCCACTTCTTGTGCAAGTAACTATTCCAGATGCGGAACCATGAGATATGCTCTGTGTAGATGGAGAGCATGTTCCTCCATTTCCCAATGCTGATATTGTGTAATAATTAATAGTCCAATTCGGTTGAATAACAATGGGTTCAGTAACTATACTACATACCCCTGTTGAGGTATTAAATGTTCCTCCACATGATCCAGCAGCAATAGAATAACCGCTTACTGTATATCCCGTTCTTGTACAACTTCCTGCCACTGGTGCTGGAGATGCACTATCGCCACATACTTCAGACGGACTCAGTGCACTACAAGTTCCACCATTTCCAGTAATTGACACACTATATTTAACTCTATAGCATGTCGTTGATTCTGTTCCACAATATCCTCCTACGCAATAATATTTTGTACAAGAGAAACTTGCAGAGCTACAGCCATTACTACTAGATTGATAACCAATACCGCATGTAGGCGTACAACTAACACAAGCACCCTTATCACAGCACATTGTACCTGCACTACCACAAGACACACTAACTTCATATTGATTGCATGTTTCCCTAAAAACACAACCATTCTCTCCGACACAACCACAAAAAGGATGTTCAGTACAAACAGATGCACATGCGCTCACATTAGATTTTGTTAGTAGGAATATTGACATCAAAAGAGAAAGGAAAAGCATAATAAAAAACAAGTATTTGCTTATTCCCTTTATTACAAGTTTATTATTTAAAGAAAATTTTCTTTTCATAACTCTTACTTCTTCTTGTTTCTCTTTAAAACAGTTATATATACTAAGAGTGAAAGAACAAAAATAGATGATAGTAATATAAATATTGTGTTATTATTTTTCTCGCTTTGCTGATTATTTTCCACTTGTTGTCTTTCCCCTTCATCATTCAATCTTATTTCACATAACGTACTATTATTATTTGTGAGTTTGTACCTTCCATCCTCTATATATGGTATGCTAATTAGTATCATCCAATAACCATTATCATCTGTTTTGGCTGTATATTCTTGATTGGCAAATAATAAGGTAACCTCACTCTTTGGGGTATTTCTTCCTGTAATCCTAATAACATCATTATATTTCAATTTTAAGTCACATTCATCTTTAATGTTGATTTCCTCATTATTTATAAATATAGAATCAACTGTAAAATCTTTTTCCTGAGCATTTAGAGTATTAAAGGATTTAAAAAAGAATGTAGTACAAAAAGATATAATTATAAATGTATAGATTAGTATGTTTTTCTTCATACAAAGATTTTGCTATGTTTAAAGTATAAAGTCAATAATAAAGAAGATTCCTATTATTGATTTCGTAATAATAATGTGAGTATTATGTATATAATTAATAGTTTACTAAAAATTAATAATGGGAAATATACAAGTTGAGAAGATTAATTCTTCAAATAGATTAAAAAAGACTTTAAGTATGTGTATACTAGGTCTTTTTCTTTTTTTAATATTAATACTTGTATATGAATATCTCCGTATTGTACCAGAGAATGTAAGGTTTACTAATGTAACTTCTACTTCTGTTACAGTTAGTTGGAATACAAAGAATCCAATTTCAGCAACAACAGTGTATAAAAAGGGAGATGGGGGTTTTATTAATTTGTTTGGAATAGGGAAACAGGTGTTTTATGATACAAGAGATTTAGTAAAAGCAGAACTTAAGGCAGTAGAACAAACAGGTAAAAATATCGCTAAGAGTGATGATATATCTGTTAGTATGAGTGAGGTAAAAACAGAGATAAAGGTAACAGATAAAGGGAAGTATTATACACATCATGTTGAGATAAAGGGTTTAGATCCTGAAACAGAGTATTCATTTTTTGTAGGTGATGAACTTCTTTATAAAGCAGTAAAGGATACAGATGGTAATACGATGGTTAGAACTGCTAAGGTAGCAGAGAGTATTGATACTCCTGTACCTGCATATAGTTCAGTTAAGGATGCACAGAACAAAGAAGGGATTAAATATTCTGATCTTACACCTGTTAAAGATGGTGTAGTATATGTTAATTACTTAGATGATTTAACTGGTACTGCTAGTAATCAATTTTCTGCAGTATTAAATGAGGGTGGTAATTGGTATGCTGATTTGTCTACTGCAGTTGATAGCGAAGGGAACCTGTTTTTGGAAAAGTATGATACTGAAACTAAAAATCTTAAGATAATTATTACACTTAATGCTGGTCCTTTAGGTATATGGAGACAGTGGCAGAATGCATATACTATTGCTCCTGCACAAGAAATAGTAATAAATATGGCAAATGGTGTAACAGACGGGTCTATTGAAGGGTCAGTTATAAAATTAAGCCAAAGTGATGACACCAAAAACGAAGATGTTAAAGGTGTAATGGCTGCTACTTGTCGTTGTGAATGTTCAAAGAATTCAGATGGAACTATAAAATATAGTTGCCCATCTGGTTATGACTTTAACTGTGATGCAGATTGGAGTTGTACAACAGTAAGTTCTGTATGTACAAAATATGATAGCTGCACTACAGAGTATTGTGGGACTCAATCTGGACCAACTTGCTACAAAGGGGTATCAAAAATTGCTGAGTGTCCCTCATGTACACCAACATGTCCTTCAGGTTTTGATTGGCAATGTCCATCTGGGAAAGAATGCACAACCATAAGATCGTCTTGTACTCCTCAATACAATGGGAAGCCGTGTGGACCTAAAAAAGAAGGAGATTCTTGTTATAAGGTAAAGGAGACTCCACCTCCGCAGACTTGTAAAGGGAGAATTGTTTCACCATATGCAACTAAATCAAGCTGTATATATTATCTCTCATTTAGTTGTAGTGCTCCTTGTTATTATGTAGATGGGTGTGATTCTGGTGGTGATCCTCATTATGTTAAGTGTGCAAGTACTTTTTGTGATAATACAGGTATTCCTGGCTTAGATTGTAGAAAAGGATCTCCACAGGAAGATTTAAAATGTACAGGTACTAATATAAAAGTTGGAACATATGGATATGTAAATGATAAATGTAAATTATGTGAGTGGACAGTAGTAAATAAGTATGGTGGTTATGGGTTAAAACTTACAGATGCAGACAATTTAAAATGTTCACCTAATCCTGTTTGTGGAACAAATAGTGACAAACGGTTTAAATCGACAGAAGTATTAACATCAGCATTGTGTAGTACAGGAATACCAGATACAACAGAAGTTCGCTTTGATCAAGAGTCCAAGTATTTTCACTGGAAATGTATACAAGATGGCAATAATACGAACAGTGTAAACTGTTATGCATATGCTTCTGATGATGAGTCACCTGTTGATTCTGTTACAACGCCTGGTTCATGCGGAGCAAAGGGAAACATAAAATATGCCACTCTTACCATAATAGAAATTTGTAATGGTAATGAGTATGTTGTATTAAATAGTGCATGTACAAAGGATGGAAAAACAGGTTATTGGGATAGTAAAGGAGATTGTAGTACTGCTAATGTAACACCAACACGTTGTATTGCTGATGTCCCCCCAGAACGATATTGTTGGACAAAATCTGGACAGTTTTATTTTTACGATGAAGCAACTGAAAATCTTTATGGATGTGTGAATAACATTTTAACTGGACCACTTCAAAATGATGAATCAGATTTAGCAAAATCATGTAAAGCATTTGCAACTTCAAAAGGTACAAATAATAGTTGTGACTCTGGTTTTATTAATTTAGCACCAGCAACTTACTGCTCCTATGGTGGTGTTTATTATTATTGTAAAAATAGTCAATGGCAAAATGTTGAAGATATAAACAAGGAAGGGAATATAATAGTTGGGGGAATAGCAACAATATCTGTAGGAGAGGAATGTACAGGTGTAAATATTCCAGGAGGAAATGTAGCATGTCGATGTACTGGTAATATAATTGGTGATTATTCAGGAATTTATTCAAATGAAATTATTAATGTCGGGAAATGGTGTCCTGAGATACTTCCTTCTCAATGTATGGATATATCACATTCTGAGGATTATGAGGGAAGAGTTTGTTATAACAGTTCCACCTTTGCTTATATGAATATGAAAATGGTGTGTAAAAAAGGCCAATGTATCGCAACAGAATATGAATCAGACATTCCACAAATTAATGTAAATGATCGTCAGCCATGCGCTAATTCTGCATGTAGATGCCTAGGTGGAGCAGATGATGGGAAGTTAATAGAGAGGGGTCAATTCTGTAGAAATACTGCTAGATGTGAGGAATATTTTGACAAATGTAATGATAGCGAAGAGGTCTGTAAAGAAAATTTAATTAAACAAGTTTGTAAAAACGATGGTAGTACATGTACATATCCTACATTTCAATGTAATGGGGAAGTTAAAAGTCAACTTATAAACGGAGTTTCTAATAGTAAAGAAATTTCTTTTAATAACAAATCTGTGATTGACTTTAAGAATTTTAAAGTATCAGCACAGACAAAAACTGTTAATTCTCAGTTTATAATAGATCAAAAAACAGGAATGTTTGTTAATCTACCGCAAGGAGAATATATATTTGAATATGAAGGACAGCAGTACTATTTTGAAGTTACTGACCCATATGGGAATAAAAGAGTATTCATAGATAAGGGATTAGATGGAAAATATGATGATGAAACAGATATCTTGGTGAGTGATTTAGCCTCTATAGTTCAAATAGAACCGATAGAATTAAAATATACATATGTATTAAAACAAGGATTTAACTTTGTATCATTCCCATTCTTAGTATCAAACCAAGAGTATAGAACGGCAGCTGGCCTTCTTAAGAAGTTAAATGATGTATATGAGGATACAATATATTCAATTGCTAAATATGATGGATCATGGAAAGTAGTTGGACAAAATATAGAACTATATAGCTCAAATGACTTCCAGTTGCTACCTGGACAAGGATATATAATTAAAGTAAAAGATGATGTAACAATTGATATATGGGGTAAACCAATTAAATATGACAAAGACTCTCCTAATGCACCTATTGCATTCTTTAAAGGCTGGAATCTTGTAGGACGATATGGTAGTGGAATAAAGCAGTACACAGCTAAAACACTGCTTGAAGATATAAATAAGTATGAGAAGGTGGATTTTAGTGCAGATAATGTAAGTAAATGGGATAATGAATTACAAAGATATGAAGGATTCCAAGTAGCTGATAAGAATGGTGTACCAACAGAATATGGATTTAACTATGTAATAGACCTGCTTAACTCATACTTTATAAGAGTACAAGATGGAGAAGGTAATTGGCAGCCTGAATTAGCACAATAACGAAAAGGGGACTATAAATGTCCCCCTTTTTGTTATAAATCTCCTTAAACCTAATTAATCTCTCCCATTAGCTTTAATGCAAAATCTGATAAATATGGAATATCAAATCTCTCCCCCTTCGTAACCTTTACTAAACCAATTATAAATAGAACAAAAAAGATCATTGAAAGTAAACTTGCTGTTGGAACACCAATAAAAGGTATCAATGGTAAAAAGAAAATAATATTAAAAAGTGCATACTGAGTAGCATGATATCTAACAAAAAGATCTCTCTTTTCTACAAACATTAATATTAATCCTACTATAGGAATACATGCTATTATTGCCATTGTAGAGTTCTGAGGATTATATTTTATCTCATCTAATGTATATACTCTTTTTGCTTTTTTCTCTGTTGTTTTTGTTTCTTTTTTAGCTTCAGCCATTCGTAAAACAAATTAAATTAATATGTAAGTATACAAAGATATTTGAGAATATGGAAGAGGTATACTATAAGTAGTTGAAAGGTATACTAAATGTGGTATACTTAAATATGGATGAAAAATTAACACAAAGACAGGAGGAGGTATTAAAAGTAATTAGAAACTTTTTCTTAGATAATGGTTATGCTCCATCACTTACTGAGCTTCAACAAATGCTTAATATTAGTACTAAAAGAGGGGTTGTAAATCATTTAAAGGTACTTGAAAAGAAGGGGTACATTATTAGGACTAATAAAGCAAGAGGAATTCATGTTGTAAAGGATCAAATAGATGAGAATTATGATTATTTAGTTGGTATACCAATATTAGGGTATGCTAATGCAGGAACTCCAATTGCACTAGCACAGGAAGAAAATCTTGGGATCTTACAAGTTGACAGGTCTTTAATAAACAAGAAAGGAAAGGAGTTATTTGCATTAATGATAAAGGGTGACTCTATGGATATGAAAAAAATTAATGGAAAGAAGTTAGAGGATGGGCATTACGTTGTTGTTCAAAAAGATTCTGACTATGAGGATGGTGATACCGTAGTTGCAATTGTTGACGGTTGTGCTACTGTAAAAAACATTAAAAAGAGTAGGGATATGGTAATTTTATATCCTCAATCAAGTAATCCTAAGCACAAGCCTATATATCTTAACTCAAAAAGTAACTCAATGATAAATGGAAAAGTAATAATGGTATTAGATAATCCTAATATATAGCTACCTTATTTCAACATTCTTAACATATTTCTTCATTACTTCCTTAAATTTCTCAAGTTCTTCTTGAGTAAAGGAGTTTGTACTGTTAAGTACAGGATTAATTGTTTTACCTGGTCTAAAGTTCTGAATGTAGTATCTTTTACTTCCTTTTATAAGCTTTCCTATGCCATTTACTGAATCTATTGTGTGAATACCTTTTACATATGTAGTTCTAAATTCATAATCTCGTGCTTTTTCCTTTATTAATGATAT
>CAZQHF010000037.1:0-7144 GCA_964593535.1 uncultured Candidatus Saccharibacteria bacterium | reverse complement strand
TCATCTTTTGTAGGTACAAGTTCTGTGATAATTTGGAAGGTTATCTCCTCTGCACTCCTCTGTACATTAAATCTTTTTATAGGTCCAATTAATTTGTTGTAATTTGGATAGATTAGAAAGTATCCAAGAGGAGTTAGTATCATTAATATTAGTATTATTGTAACTATCATTTTGGCACTCTGCTTCATGCTTTTATTTTATCATTTAATTTAATATCTTGCACTATTTTTAATTTTGTTTTATGCTATACACATAGACTATATAAATTTTAATATAGGTTGGTGTGGCAAAGAAAAAAAATATTAAGAAATCTGCCTCAAAAGTATCTAAAAAAGAAGAAAGCATGAAGAACAAGGTTGAAATAAAACAGCCTGTTTCTCTAAGACAGGAAAGGCTTTCAAGACTTGTAGGATCTATTTTTATCGGATTGGGTGTTCTTTTAGTTGCATTTGGAATTTTTTCATATATTAAATATAGAGAAGAGCCCTTGCTTGATCCTGAGTTTGAATCTCCACTTTTGGAGAATGTAACATCAGTAACTAATGGGGATGTAATAAAAATACAGGGCAGTGCTAAGGGATATGACAATGTCTTTATATATGCTAATGATGAAAAGATTGCAGAAGTAAAGGTAGAGGATGATTCAAAGTTCAGTTATGAATATCCTGTTGAAAAAGAGGGAGAGTATAAAATAGCCATTGCAGGTGTAAATGGTTTTCCAAGTAGAAAGATATCTCCAAAGTCTGAAATTGCGACTTCAATTGTTGATAGAACAGCACCAAGCAAAGAAGGTGTTACACTTAAATATGGTACAGAAACAAACAAAAACACATTTATACTTGTTGGTACCGTTGAGCCTAATACAACAATAGAGGTAAAAAGAGGAACTGATAGCTTTAGTGCATTAGCTGATAAAGATGGGAATTTTAGGATTGAGGGCATAAAACTTGAAGAAGGGAAGAATGTGTATTCTGTATATATAAAAGATTTAGCAGGAAATGAGGTACAGCTTGATGAGAAAGTAAGAGTAAACTACTCTTCTCTTGGTAGTGTCAATGGAGATGCAGTTGTTGATCAAAATATTCCACAAGCAGCAGGAACATTTGATGAGCTTATTGGTAATAATTTAATGATGGTGTTTGGTTTACTTGCTTTGTTGGCATTTATAATAAGTTCTTCTGTTGTATATTTGAAGAATAAAAGATAAGGGTTGTTGTATTGAAATGAGAAGAGAGGTGTAAAAGCCTCTCTTTTTTGTATAATAAAGAGTATGAAAAGAATAATCCTATTAGTTTTGTCATTTATTACCTTCTTTTTGATTTCTCCTGTTTATGCCCAGGAAGAAGTTTCTTATCATGGAGTAATAAAGGAGTATAAAGAGATTCCTTGCTCAGAAATGTTTCAGGAAAATTATAAATGCTTTGAATACTTTGTAGATATTCAAGAACTTGATGAAGAGAAGGTTATTTCGCCCGTACTCTCAGAAAGCGGGGAATCAAGATTTGAAAAAGGGGATAAAGTGTATGTTTCCTTACTAAGTGATGAATATGGAAATGAAGAATGGAGCATAACTGGCTATAACAGGAACAGTTCAATATTATTGATGGTTATTTGTTTTTCTGTCTTAGCTTTAATTGTTGGTGGAAGACAAGGTTTTAGATCATTGTTAAGCCTACTTTTTACTGTTTTAATCCTTTATATTTGGGCTATACCTAGAATACTCAATGGTGCTGATGTTATATCCACAGGTATAATTACTATAATTGTTACAATTCTTGTTATTATGTATGCCTCTTATGGATTTAACATAAAGAGTCATATTGGAGTGATTTCTTGTATGATTGGGATATTAATTGTCGGAATCTTAGCAAAACTGTTTGGGGGATTAGCAAGTATTAATGGTTCAGGAAGTGAAGAGGCATTTCTTCTTTTTAGTCAAACTAATGGAGGAATAAATTTGATGGATATCTTTTTCATAAGCATTTTAATTGGTTCCATGGGTGTGCTGGATGATGTTGTAATGGCTCAAATTTCAGCAGTTTTTGAGTTATATACCACAGACGAGAAATTAAATGGATTTGATTTGTATAGAAAGGCAATGAATATTGGTAAGGATCATTTATCTTCAATGGTAAACACTCTTTTTATTGCTTATGCAGGTTCTAGTCTTGCGACAGTAATGCTTCTTATCTACAATAGCAAAGAGATGGGGAATATTTTACAGATGGATTTTATTGCAGAGGAAATTGTCCGAAGTTTAGTGTCAAGTATGGGAATACTTTTAATAGTACCAATTACTTCTATAATTGCTGCGAAGGTAATACCTAGCATATTGAATGAGAAATAATGTATACTTTAGTTATTAGTCTGAGTAATATGTTAATAATAAATTATGAAAGTATTAAATATAAATAAACCAGAAGAAAAGAGAGACTACATTAAAGAGTTAAGTGAACTTCAAAAAGCTAGAAGTCAAAAACAAACACAACAGCCTGTCTTTACGATTGAATTTTCATGGAAGTTTTTGGCATTAGTATTTTTTGTTATGGCATTAGTATTATGGGGGGAACAGCTTTTGGGTATTGCAGTATTTCTTTTTTTAAGCTTTGTAATTATGTCTGCTGCTCTTCCAGTTATAAACTGGTTTAAAAAAGAGGGAATATCAAAAGGATGGGCAATAGCAGTTACATATTTCTTAGGTTTTGTACTTCTTCTTGCAGTTGTTGCTTTAATAGTTATACCTCTAATTAACCAGATTAATGGATTAGGTAACAATATTCCTATTTGGGTTGAAAATATAACAGAGAATTTAAAAACACTAAATATTTTTGGTTTTGCTATTGATGAGAAAGCTATAAATGATGCATTAATTCAATGGTTAGAGAGATTTACATCAGCAGATAGTTTTCAAAATATTACAGGTGCAATTGGCGGGGTTGCTGAATGGGCTTCTATAGTACTAGCTTCTTTTGTTTTTTCTGTTTATTTGATACTTGATCATGATAAGGTGCTGGATTTTGTATTAATTAGGATACATTCAGATGAGAAGAGGGCAAGAGTTAAAAAACTAGTTTTGGATTTAGAGTATAAACTAGGAAAATGGCTTATTGGTCAAGCAACAGTAAGTGCAATTGCTGGGACAACATTAGGTTTAGTACTTGCTCTGTTCCGCATACCTTTTGCACTGCCAATGGGAGTTTTAGTTGCCCTACTCTCTGCAATTCCTTCGTTGGGTGCAACTATAGCTTCGATACCACCTCTTCTTACGGCATTGATTGTAAAGGGACCTATGACTGCATTAATTCTTCTTTTGATATTCTTAGTGTATCAACAGGTTGAAAACAATTTGATAATTCCTAAGATTATGGGAAATGCAGTTGAGGTAAAACCAACACTTATACTTTTGGCTGCGATAACATTCTTAATATTGTTTGGAGTATGGGGAGCAGTTTTATCTGTTCCTGCCATGGTTATACTTAAGATGTGCTATGAGTTCTATATAGACTTGCAAAAAATTGATGCTAAGGGTAGCATTGATTAATATAAATATTTAACTGCCTAAAGAATGTCTGATACACCAATTAAAGTTAAAAGAGCTGTATATTTCTGGGAGGATTATGCATTTACCAAATTGCAGGAATCATCTGTAGGGAGAAAAGGATTATCACTTTTTGAACTTAAGGATATGGATATTCCAATACCTGATTTCTTTGTTGTATCTCCCATTGTATTTGATAAAGTTGTATCTAAAGCAATAGTTAGAGATGTACAAACATTATTTGAGAAAGGAAAAAATCCTGAAGAGTCAGAAGTACTTAACTCTATTGTTAAAACTGAGCTTGATGAAGAATATATAGAGGAGATACTTTCTGCATATGCAAGAATATCTGGATTTACTGATGCATGGGTTTCAGTAAGGTCTTCTGTTGTATATCCTGCTAATCCTCAAGTATCTTTTTCTGGAGTATTTTCAACAGAGTTAAATGTAAGAGGTACAAGAAATTTGATTGATTCGATAAAAAGAATATATGCATCTTTGTTTACTGATGATGTTGTAGCATATGCTGCTTCTAAAGGTATTAATTTGGCTGATGTTAAACTTGCAGTAGTTGTCCAAAAAATGGTTCAGGCAGAGGTGAGTGGTGTTGCATTTACAATAGATCCAATAACACAGGATCCAACGAAGTTAAGCATTGAAGCAGTATTTGGTTTAGGTGATACAATTGCGCTGGGTGAGCTTACTCCTGATATATATTTGCTCAATAAAAAGGATTTAAACATTTTAGAAAAGAGAATATCTCCTCAAGAGTGGATGAAGATAAGGAGTGTAAATAGAAGTTCAAATAAAACAGAAGGGACACAAAAGGTTACAATATCAAATGCATGGAGTCATAGACAGAAGGTAGATGATAAATATCTAAAAGAGATTTCTAAAATAGCATTAATAGTTGAAAATAAATTAAGAAGGGCACAGAGTATAGAATGGGTAATGTCGGGAGGGAAGATATGGGTTTTGCAGAGTAAGGATTTGTATGAAAGATACTCTCCACAGGAGGTTGTAATTGAAAGTGCAAAGAGTTTTGATACATTAGGAGAGGTTTTAAAATGGATATTTGAAAAATATCAAGGGATAGGAATGTTAGAAGACAAAGCAATTTTTAATGCTCAAAAGATGGTTCAGAGTAGTAAACATGAATATAACCCATTAACGGAGAAGTTAATTTCTGCTGCAAAAGGTGTAGTTAGGAAAGAGGAGAAAGAACAAGGAAGGCAGACTAGTGATGTGGGTGATTTAATAATTAAAGGGGTTGGTGCTAGTTTTGGGATTGTAAGTGGTAATGTTAAAATGGTTGAGAAGAACTCAAAAGTAGAGGTTAACAAGAAGGATATACTTGTAATAAAAGAGTATTCTTCTGATATGGAGCCTCTAATTATTAATAGCGGTGGTGTCATTCTTGAAACAGGAGGAATTACAAGTGATGTAGCAATACTGTGCCGTGAATTTGATATTCCAGCTGTTGTGGGTGCAACAGGGGTGAGCTCATTGCTTAAAGAAGGTCAATTAGTTAGACTTGATGGATATACAGGGAGTATATATAGAGAAAAAACTGATGAAAAAGTAGTATCCCCTACTCATCCTGTTGTGCAGGCATATGTTCAGGAAGCACTTTCAGGTGTTAACCTACTAGAGAAGGAAGAGAAGAAAGAAGAAATTGTCCAGCCAATACAAGAAGAGAAAAGTGAAGAGAAAAAAGAGTATAAAATTCCTCATGATATGAACCTAGCTCCGTGTGCTACAAAAGTATTTATTATGCCTACTGATACACCTGAGAACTTGGTTGATTATGTTGGAAACTCTCATGGTATTGTTTACATTGATATGGATAGGATTATGATAGAAGATGGAAGGCATTTACTTGCATATGTGGAGGATAAAAAGTTTGTTGAATATGCAAAAAGAATTTCAGAGAAAATATGTGAATATGTTGATTTAGCTGAAGGCAACCAAGTTGTCTTAGCTATAGGGGCTGCTCCTGTTTCTGAGTTTAGGGGGCTTGTTAAAGGAAAACAGTTTGAGAATAGTGAAATTGGAGACTTGGTACATGGTCTTCCTCATTATCTTTCTAACAAGGAGCTTTTAAATAGAGTTATTAGAATTGTAAGAAGAGTAAGAAATGTGTATAAATGCAGGAATGTAGATTTTGCTGTTTACTCTCCAACTGATGTTAAATCAATGACTGAGTTTAAGAAACTTCTTCTTTCTGGTGGCTTAAGGAGAGGAGTATCTTTCAGAGTTTATGCAATACTTGATAATCCTAGTGATGTAATTTTAGCTGATGATATTTTAGCAACTAAAATTGATGGTTTAATAGTGGATATGCCTAGAATTGCTAAGATAATGCAGGGTGTTGATATATATGATGTGGAGGCAAAATATGACTTAGGTGCCAACAGTTCACTAAAGGTAGTTGATGCAATATGCGATATATCTAAAGTGCCTTCTAAAGAGTTAATTGTAATAGCCGATGATAGTAAGGAGCTTGTTAGATATAGTGTACAAAGAGGTGTATATGGGGTATCTGTTCTTCCCTCCTCTGTTAAAGATATGAGAAAGCTTGTTTCAGAAGAAGAAGCAAAGATAATACTAAGTAAAAGGTAAGAGTCTTTAATATTTTCCTGTTGTTTTTGGTATAATCCATGGATTATGAATTTGAGTTTGGATAATATCCATAAAGTATTTTGCCTAGGCATAGGTGGTGGAGATGTTTCCTACATTTCTAAATTTCTTTTCTATTTAGGTATAGAAGTTGAAGGATTTGATATTGCTGTTAATGAAAGGGTTAAAGAGTTAAAAAGGCTTGGGGTAAAAATACATCATGGGAATCCTGAAGGAAAACTTCCTGAATCTGATTTAGTTATATATTCCGATGCACTTCCAGATAACCTTTTACAAGAACTTAAGAAAGAGAATAAAAATGTGAAATTTATGGAAGTTGGTAGAATTAAGAGATCTTTAGCTGATGCATATGAAGGTAACTCTTTAACAAAAAAACAGTTACAAGCTATTAAAAAAGCAGACATATTTCCTTTGTACTCATTTAAGCCTAGAGGTATGAAACTGATTGGTGTTACAGGTACTGATGGTAAAACAACAGTTGTTTCAATGCTTTATCATATGTTGCTTAAACAAGGGTTTCGACCAGCAATGATTAGTACAGTAGGAAGTAAAATTGTTAAAAAACATACAAATACAGGTTTGCATGTTACTACCCCGTCATCTCATGAGATATATGAAAGTTTGTTGTTGATGCAAAAAAGAAAATGTACACATGTAATTATTGAATGTACTTCTCAAGGATTGTACATGGGAAGAGTTGCAGGGTTGAAATTTGATGTAGCAGTATATACTAATATTACAAGGGATCATTTGAAATATCATAAAACATGGAATAACTATGCTCTAGCAAAATCTCTTTTGATTACACAAAATCTTAAAAAAAGAGGATATGCTGTTTTAAATAAAGATGATGTAAAAAGTTTTAACTTCTTAACTAAATTCACATCAAGATATATCTCATATACTACCTCTAAACATAACACAGGTACAAATGTGGTCAAAGCTTACAATATAAAGGAGAGCTCA
>CAZQHF010000036.1:4404-7262 GCA_964593535.1 uncultured Candidatus Saccharibacteria bacterium | reverse complement strand
TATATATTAATTGATGAGTATCAAGATACAAATACTGCACAATATATGTTTGCTAAACTTCTTTCACAGAAGTATCAAAATATATGTGTAGTTGGAGATGATGACCAAGGTATTTATGGATGGAGAGGTGCAGATATTAAGAATATTCAGTCTTTTGAAAGGGATTTTAAAAATGTAAAGGTAGTTAAGCTTGAACAGAATTATAGATCAACAGGTAATGTTATATCTGCTGCAATGTCGGTTATTCAGCAGAATGTTTTTAGGGTAAATAAAAAGCTTTGGACAGAAAAAGATTCAGGTAACCCTATTACTGTATATCAAGCAAGAGATCAAGATGATGAAGCACAGTATATTGTAGATGAAATTAACAGGTTAAGAAGAAATGGAATATCTTTAGTTGATATAGCTGTTCTTTACAGAACTAACTATCAGTCAAGAGCAATTGAAGAGGCAATGCTTAAAAATGGTATTCCATACAAGCTAGTTGGAGGTTTTAGATTTTATGACAGGAAAGAGATAAAGGATATTCTTAGCTATATGAGATTTATCTTTAATCTCAAAGATGATTTAAGTATAACTAGAATATTGAATACTCCTAATAGAAAGATTGGGCCTAAGTCAATTGCAACTATCCACTCTATTTCAAAAAAATGTGGTTGTAGTATAGGAGAGGTTTTAGTTGGTGCATATAGTATAAAGAATTCTTTAGAAAAGCATGAAGAGATGGATGATAGAGAGTATAAAAAGGTTGAATCTGTAATGGATGATATTATGAACTTTTCACCTATTGTTGATTTATTTGGTAGTTTGTATTTTGGGAGTCAAGGAATAGATGTTCTATCTGTTATAGATTTAATATTAGAAAAAACTAAATATATTGAATGGTTTGATGATGGCTCTCAGGATGCAGAGTACAAGAAAGAGAACATTGAAGAATTAAAGAATGTTGCAGCTGTGTATTCACAGAAGTTTGGAAATACTTCTTTAGAGATATTTCTGCAGGAAATTAACCTTATAGAACTTGAGCAAAGTAAAAATCAAGACGGAAGTGGAAACTATGTGAACCTTATGACACTACATTCATCAAAAGGGTTAGAGTTTGATTATGTCTTTATAGTAGGAGTTGAGGAGGGAATACTTCCTCATTCTAGATCATTTACAGATGAAGAAGAGTTAGAAGAAGAAAGAAGACTGTGTTATGTTGGTATTACAAGAGCAAAAGAAAAGCTTTATTTAACTTTTTCTGAAAGAAGATTAAGCAGAGAGGGGTATTCTACGCAGATACCATCAAGATTTTTAGGAGAGATACCGCAGGATATTTGTGATTATTACAGTTGGCAAAGTTAGTTTTCTGCTATGGCTTTAAGATATTTTGCATTACATCCTGGCCATTGACTATTTCTGGTTGCTTCTCCTGCTCTATACTTTTCTACAGTATGTTTAATTTGTGCATATCCATCAAAGATATTTTCATCAAACTGTTTGTTCCACCAGTAAGGGCTCCATTGAAAAAGGCCCTTGTAATTGCTTTTGTTTGATTCTGCATTACATCCTGATTCGCAGTACATCATAAACTTAAGCCAATCTTTTTCTTCTTGTGTATATGAACCTGAGTCTACAACTGAGTACCAGAATGGACAGTTATATCCTTTCTTCTCAATATTATTAAGGGAGTACATAGATGTTCCTATCTCCTTTATCTCTTTTATTGGTTTTTTAATTATAATTTCATCAATTAATTCGCTTTTAACAAGTACATTGTCTTCATATGTGTTAAAGTATACTTGCTTTTTAATTCCACTTTTGCCTTCTTGTATTACTTTTTCCTCTCCTTTTAGAAGTTGAGAGTTTTCAATAACTTCTTTTTCAAAAGGAATTTCCTCAAGCATTTCAAATATTGTGCTTGTTGTTCTTACAATCTTTATTACACTCCCATTTATTACATACTCTGTATTAAGGTATACATAATCATTTTTATTAAGTTTAATGCTGTTCTCTCTTAATATGTCATACACATTGCTAAGTGTAGTAAGCGTGTTAAAAGCAGTATCTCCTCTTTGAATAGTAATTAGTTTTGGTCCATAGGAGGCTTTCTCTTGTAATGGATCAGGTAAAAATAGTGCTTCCCTTATATCTCCGTCTATTGGAATTAATGGTTGGCTTGCAAAAACAAGTTCATCGGATTTAATAATTAGAAAAAATGAGAAAACTCCTAAAACTACCATGAGGAGAGATATTAGTACATGTTTATTAGATTCATTGTTTTTACAAGACTTTTGGCTATCCATATCTATCCCAGTATATTACGGGATATTCAAAGTATAGCATGATTGTCAAAAGATGTGTAAAATACAAGATATGAAAAATTTTAAGAAGTATCTTTTGTTTATCTGTATACTATTTTTATCACCTTTTATCCTTTCAGGGTGTACTGTATCAGAGGAAAAAGTTAGTGAGTATGAAAGGATTGTATCTGATGCAGATCTTTTAATTAAAGGGAAAGAGTATTCTTTAGCTCTTGACAAACTAAATGATGCTACTGAAATAATACCCTCCAGAGTAGATGCTTTTGAAAGAATAGTAAGTATTTTTACTGTTAAGAATAAGCCAGAGGATGCAGCGAAGGTTATTGAAGAGTCTGGGGGACAACTTGGTCAGAGTGATAAAGCCAAACTGTATACTCTTGTTGGTGATGCATATTACAATCTTGGAGAGTTTGATAAAGCAGTAACTAATTATCAGTTAGCATTAGGAATGTCTGATAATGATATGAGTGCTTCACTTGGATGTGCTAAAGCATACCTTCAAGTTGGACAAATAGAGAAAGCAAAAGACCTTCTTGAGAAGACATATGAGGG
>CAZQHF010000036.1:2902-4304 GCA_964593535.1 uncultured Candidatus Saccharibacteria bacterium | reverse complement strand
ATTATTATCAGCTTAATGATATAAATAGCTCAATTGCATATTATGATAGTGCTATTTCATATGGTGCTTCGCAGGCTCATTCTGCAATGTATAAAGAGTACCTAGATATCCTTATGAAGGAGAATTTAACAGAAAAAGCCTTAGAGGTAATGAGAAGTGCTGAGAAGATATTTACTGATACATGGGTTCCCCTTTATTATGTAAAGATATATTCTTTAAGAGATGATAGTGAAAAGTTTACATATTATGTAAATAAAGTGTCATATGAAGATTTAGATGATAGTGAGAAGGCAGAGTTTTTGTATTCAAAGGGTAGCTATCTTATCAAAAAATCAAAGCTTGATGAAGCACAAGAGGTTTTAGATGTTTTTTGGGAACTTAACCAGTATGATCCGAGATATAACTTGCTTGTTGCAGAAATTAGTATAAAAGATAATGATTTTGAGAAAGCAAAAGAGTATGCTAAAAAGGCTATAGAGTATGACCTAAAGGGAGTTGTATCAAAAGAAGCACAAACACTGTTGGCACAGATAGATTAGTTTGGTATAATCGCTTTCGTGTCCTAAGATTTCCATTTAGGCTTTAATTTATACTTTTAAAATATGCAAACCTATGATGTAAAAATGCCTCTTGAGCAGATAAGGAATATTGGAATTATCGCTCATATAGATGCAGGAAAAACAACTACTACTGAAAGACTTTTGTACTTTACAGGGCAGATTCATAAAATTGGGGAGGTGCACGAAGGTGCGGCCACTACTGACTTTATGGAGCAGGAAAGAGAAAGAGGAATTACTATTCAATCTGCTGCTGTTACATGTTTTTGGGATTTTGATGGAAAGAGATATAGAATTAATATTATTGATACACCTGGTCATGTGGATTTTACTGCAGAGGTTGAAAGGTCTTTAAGGGTACTTGACGGTGCAGTTGTTGTTTTTGATGGTAGGAAGGGTGTTGAGCCACAATCTGAAACAGTATGGAGACAGGCTAATAAATATCATGTTCCTAGAATATGCTTTTTAAACAAAATAAACCTTATAGGAGGAGATTTTGATAAGAGTTTTGAAACTATAAAACAGAGATTAAGCAATAAGGCAGTAGCACTTACTATTCCAATAGGAAGAGAAAGTCAGCTTCATGGATATGTTGATTTACTTTACAATAAGGCATTTTCCTATGATAGTGTAGAAGCTCAAGAACTAAAAGAGATTCCTATTCCTGATGATTTAAAGAGTAAGGCAGAGATACAAAGAGCTGCCCTTATTGAAGCTCTTGTTGAAATGGACGATAAATTAATGGAGAAGTATTTTGCTGGTGAAGAGATTACTGTTGAAGAGCTAAAAATGGCTTTAAGAAAGGGTACTATTGAAGGAAAACTGTTCCCTGTTCTAGGTGGTGA
>CAZQHF010000036.1:0-2802 GCA_964593535.1 uncultured Candidatus Saccharibacteria bacterium | reverse complement strand
GCAGGGTCATATGTGTATAACTCTACAAAAGGTGTTAGAGAAAGAGTAAGCAGGTTAGTGCTAATGCATGCAGATGATAGAGAGGAGGTTGAGATGCTTAGAGCTGGAGATATTGGGGCAATAGTTGGTTTAAAGTACTCTACAACAGGAGATACTCTTTGTGATGAGGCTAACCCTATTATCCTTGAGCAGATTACATTTGCAGAGCCAGTAATTTCTCAAGCAATAGAGCCTGCAACTAAATCTGATGAAGAGAAGATGGCGGAAGCATTAAACAAGCTCACAAGAGAAGATCCGACATTTAAGGTTGAAACTAATCAGGAAACTGGTCAAACAATTATCTCTGGAATGGGGGAACTTCACTTAGATATTATGGTAGATAGAATGAAAAGAGAGTTTAATGTTGTGGCAAATGTAGGTAAGCCACAAGTTGCATACAGGGAAACCATTAAGGGCGTGTGTGAGCAGTCTGAGGGTAAGTATATTAGACAATCAGGTGGTAAGGGGCAGTATGGTCACTGTTGGCTTAAAATTGAACCTAATGAAAAGGGTAAAGGTTTTGAGTTTATAAATGCAATAAAAGGTGGTGCAATCCCTAGAGAGTTTATTCCTGCTATTGAAAAGGGTGTTGTTGAGGCTATGAAGACAGGTGTTGTCGCAGGATATCCTGTTGTTGATGTTAAGGTTACATTGTTTGATGGATCATATCACGAAGTTGACTCATCTGAAGTTGCATTTAAGATTGCAGGTGCTATTGCATTTAGAGAAGGATGTAAAAAAGCACAGCCAATTCTTTTAGAGCCAATTATGGATGTTTCTGTTGAGACACCAAACCAATACATGGGAGATATTACAGGTTCGCTAAGTAGCAAGAGAGGTCAAATTCAGGGTACTGAAGATATTGGGAACGGTATTACTGTTATAAATGCATTAGTTCCTTTGGCAGAATTATTTGGTTATACAAGTGAGTTAAGATCTCTAACAAGTGGAAGAGGTGCTGCATATATGGAGCCTTCTCATTATGCTGAAGTACCTAGAAATATCGCAGATGAGATAGCGGGCTTAAAAAATAATAAGTAATACTTGCATAAATACTTGTTTTTTGATAATATTCGTTGCGTATCCTACTGTTATACAGTAAGAAAAAAATATTGTTAAAAAACAATAAGAATATATATAAATTAATTAAAATATACTCATGGCAGACTATGAGAGAACAAAACCTCATGTCAATATTGGTACATTAGGCCATATTGATCATGGGAAGACCACTTTAGTACGTGGTATTCTTAATGCTTTCTCCCCAGAGAAAGATAAAATGATTGATAAATTGGATAAAGATCCTGAATCACGGGCAAAATCAATTACAGTTGCAATTGCTCATGTTGAATTTGAAACAGAGAGCAGACACTATGCATTAGTAGATTGCCCAGGTCATAAAGATTACATTAAGAATATGATTACAGGTGCAGCTCAGATGGATGGTGCAATATTGGTTGTATCATCTGATGATGGTGTTATGCCTCAGACAAGAGAGCATGTTCTTTTAGCAAGGCAGGTTGGTGTTCCTAAGATGCTTGCTTTTATTAACACCTTTGGTGAGGCTGACCCTGAGATTTTAGAATTAATTAAAACAGATGTTGCAGACCTTCTTGAGAAGAATGGATATGATAGAAATGCACCAATAATTGTTGGGGATGCACTCAAAGCTCAGAAGGGTGAGGAAGAGGGATTAGCTGCAGCTAAAGAGCTTATGAAAGCTGTTGATGAATATATTGAGATACCTCAAAGAGATATTGACAAACCATTCCTTATGCCAATTGAAGATGTGTTCTCCATTGAAGGTAGAGGTACAGTTGTAACAGGAAGAATTGAAAGAGGAAAGTTAAATCTAAATGGTGATGTTGAAATATTAGGAATGGGAAGAAAGCCTCAGAAGACTGCTGCTACTGGTATTGAGACTTTCAACAAATCAATGAAAGAAGCAGAGGCAGGTGATAATGTTGGAATACTTCTTAGAGGTTTGAAGAGAACAGATGTTGAAAGAGGACAGGTTCTTGTTGCTCCAGGTACAGGAGAAGTTCATACAGAATTTAAAGCTCAAGTATATATTTTGAGCAAAGAAGAGGGTGGAAGACATACCCCATTTGTAACAGGGTATAAGCCTCAGTTCTATGTTAGAACAGCAGATGTTACAGGTGAAGTTTCACTACCTGAAGGTACTGAATTGGTTGCTCCTGGAGATAATGTTGAGTTGACAATCAAATTAGTTGTACCAGTTGTATTAGAAAAAGGTCAGAGTTTTGCAATTAGAGAGGGAGGAGCTACAGTAGGAAAAGGAGTAGTAACAGAGATTCTTAAGTAATTTTCTTGCAGGGAGAGTAAAATCTCCCTGCGGTTTTAAGTTTAATTTAGCTCTTTAAGATAGAATGAGTGAGACAAGTTCAAAAATCAGAGTAAAGTTAAAAGGATATGATTCTTTAGTTTTAGATAAGTCATCAAGAAGTATAATTGAGACTGCAATTAGCACAGGTGCTAAGGTCGCAGGACCTATACCTCTTCCTACAAGGAAAAGAAAGATTGCAGTTAATAGATCTCCATTTATCTATAAGAGTTCAATTGAACATTTTGAGATTAATACTCATAAAAGAGTAATTGATATCATTGATCCTACACCTAAGACAATAGATGCCCTACAGCATCTTCAGATGCCTGCTGGTGTTGGTATTGAAATACAGTAAATATATGAAAGCAATATTGGGAATAAAAAAAGGAATGACAAGGATTTTTGTAGATGACAGG
>CAZQHF010000035.1:0-7463 GCA_964593535.1 uncultured Candidatus Saccharibacteria bacterium | reverse complement strand
TACAAAGCAATAAGATGTGACAGAGTAAATTCTCAAACAGAGTGGGTATTTAAAGAATACAATACAGAGCTTCCTCAATATATTCCTGATATTTCTGGTATGAATGTTGTACTTGTAGATCATACATTCCCAGAGAATAGAGCAAAAGGGTGGGAGAATGCTAATATTGTTGAAGTAATCGACCATCATGATGTTAAACTTCAGGATATTATTCCTCAGAAAATAACTATTAGACCATGTGGTAGTACATCTACTCTTGTTTCAGAAAAGATATTTAAATCAAATGTATATATATCAAAAGATATTGCTTCTATACTTCTTAGTGCAATACTTGACGATACTCTTGGTTTAAAGTCTCCTACAACAGTAAAAATTGATATAGATATGACAAAGAAATTAAATGAGATATGTAATATTTCAGATTTGTGGGAATACTCTAAATTACTTTTTAAAAAGAAAGATATATGGAATCAGTTATCCCCTCGTGACATCATTGAGGAAGATATGAGAAATGTTGAGTTTAATGGTAATTGGGTTAGTATAAGTCAGGTTGAGACTATGAATAATAGAGAATTAAAAAAGAAAGAAATAATCGAAGAGTTAGAGAAAATAAATATCGCTAATCCTTTTAATTTAAGATTAGTTATGTTAACTGATGTACTTAAGAATGATTGTATACTGCTTGTAGTAGGTAATGATATTTCATTACTTGAAAGAGAGTTAAATGCTGAGATTGTTAATAATACTGTATATTTACCTAATGTAGTAAGTAGAAAGAAACAAATTCTTCCTATACTAGAAAAATTTTATGCTGTAAATAGTTAGATTTACTCGTACAATTTTGGATATAAACTATAAGGCAATAAAGATTCTAAGCAATAAAATCCCAATCAAGTGTATTTGTTAAGACAGTAGGATATTTATTATCAACAATAACCATATATTCAAACATTACACTATTACCACCATGAGAAGTCCTTGCACTCCAACCATCTCTATCTATATTAATATTTCCATCATCTTCAACAACCTGACATTCAATACATATAACCATACCAGTAATTAATCTCGTACCAGTGTGCTTTCTTCCATAAGCAGGAATATCCGGTTCTTCATGCATTGATCTTCCAATACCATGTCCAACAAACATCTTTAAGACATTAAAACCATTCTCTTTTGCAACCCTTTCCATCTCATATCCTAAATCTCCAGTATAGTTACTTGTAACAGCGAGAGGAAGACAATTCTCAACAGCTTTTCTTCCTGCTAATAGCAGTTTTTTATTTTCACTATTTGGCTGTCCAACACTCCATGTCCAGCAATGATCAGTATTTAATCCTTTATATACTATCCCAAAATCAATGGACACTAGATCTCCCTTTTTAAGTGGAATTAAATTAGGAATACCATGTACAGCAACATCATTTACAGAAATGCATGTATTAAAATGATAACCTTCAACTTTTTTAAAATTAGGCTTTACTTTATACTTTCTGCACAGCTCTCCTGCAATATTATCAAGCTCAAGTGGAGTAATACTTTCTTTAATATTTTCTCCAACCTGCTTTAATATATTTACAGATATCTCTCCTGCCTCCTTCAATATATTCTCTTCTTTTTGTGAATTAATAATCATATTCCGATTATATACCCACATCTTCTTGTAAACAACAAAAGTGTGATATACTGAGTACTAGACTAAAAATTCATTTGATTTACTGTTTTGATGAAAAAGTTTGTAAAAATATTAATACCATTACTATTAATAATTCCATTGTTTCTTTCTAGTACTTTAGTAAATGGGCAGGAAAGTCAAAAATTTGCTGTATCCTTTACTGGTATAGGATGTCCTCACTGTGCTCAGGTATCTCCTCAGCTTCACAGTAGAGTCGAAAATGGCAGTCTTATTCTAATTGAATATGAAATATATAGCAATGTGGCTAACTCTCAAGCGTTTAGTACATATGCACAATCATTTGATCTTGATTTAGGTATTCCTCAAATTTTGTTTAATAAAGATATAAAAGGGGTGGGAGATGCTCCAATAATTAAAGATATAGACTCCATGATTGATGAAGCAGTGGCAAATGAAATACCATTAGCGGATGGTAGAGTAATTTCTTTTGAAGATTTTAATCTTAATTCTCTTGTGCGATATCCCACTATATACTCAAAAGACAGAGTTGCTATAAGAAAATCAATAACACAGTTAAATGAGGAGGAAAATGAGCAAATTAAAACATTTATATATTCCTCCTCTATAAATGATGCATTGTCATCTCTTAAAGGAAGTAGCACAAAAACAGAAATAGTAAAAACACCAGGAGGGAATCTTACATATGACCATGCAGTTAAACTTAATGGATGGCTCCTACAATGGAATGGTGATGCACTACCTGTTATAGAAGAGACTGAAGAAACCAAAACTAATAATGAAGAAACTACTGGAAATCAAGAAGAGAAGTTATCAATTGGGAAAATAATTTCACTTGGTCTTGCAGATTCTGTTAACCCTTGTGCACTATCTATACTTGCTCTTGTTTTAATTTCAATTATCACTTACAACCCTGGGAAGAGAAAAGATATTCTTCTTGCAGGTCTTTCTTTTATCTTAGCTGTAGTTATTATGTATTTGCTTTATGGTGTTTTAATTATTAAAGCATTTCAGGCAGTACAGTCAATTACAGCTATAAGAGAATTCTTATTTAACAAATTAGGAATAAACTTAATTCTTGGTATATTTGCAAGCATTTTCGGTGTATTAGAAATCAAAGATTTCATATCTTACAAACCTGGAAGTATTGGTACTGAAATGCCTTTATCATTAAGACCAAAGGTGAGTAAAATAATCGCTAAAGTAACATCTCCGCTTGCTGCTTTTGGAGTAGGATTATTTGTAACATTATTCTTACTTCCATGTACAATAGGACCATATATAATTCTAGGCGGTCTACTTTCTAGTGGAAGTTTAACAAGTGCTGTTCCATCTCTTCTTCTTTATAACCTTATCTTTATTCTTCCTATGCTTACAGTTGTATTAGCTGTTTACTTTGGAACAAAGAAGGTTGAAGATATAACAAATTGGAAAGACAAAAATGTAAGATATATGCACTTAGTAGCTGGAATTCTTCTTTTATCAATAGGCTTACTTATGATTTTTGGAAAGTTCTAATTATTTAATTTCCAGCAGTTCTATCTTAAATATTAATCCTGCCTTACCTGGAATAGGACCATTTCCACTATCGCCATATCCCATTAATGAAGGAATTTTCAACTCTCTAATCTCACCAACTTTCATACCAACAACTCCTTTTTCCCACCCTTCAATTACATAGTTTTCTCCTAGTGTAAATTCAAAAGGCTTTCCTCTATCATATGAGCTATCAAACTTAGTTCCATCACTCAATGTTCCTTCATAATGAACAGAAACAGTATCTCCTACTTGTGCTTCCTGCCCATTTCCCTCTTGAATTGTAGTTATTCCTAACACATCAAAATCTTGTACATTACTTTCAGTCATTGTATTTTCCTTATTAGAACTTAAATCAATCGTTTCAGCATTAGGTAGTGTATCCACCTCATTGTTTAAAAACACAAAAATTACTACTGCTAAAGCTGATACAACCCCTAATGCAATAGCAACTGAAACAATATTTGTTTCCTTTTCCTCTTTCATATTGCTATATTAATTATTTAACTCCCTTAATATACCAAAAGTTTAATAATATTATCAAATATTTGTTACATTAGAATGTGTATGTTAGAATTTAGACTATGAATAAAGATAAATTGCTGTATTTTGATACAGAAACAACAGATACCCAAAGTAAAGACATTTTACAATTAGCATTCTTGACTGATGACCCTGATATATACCTAAATATGTATTTTAAACCAGTACAAGAGATATCCTTTGGGGCAATGGCTGTACACAACATTACTCCTGAAGATGTAGAAAATTGCCCGAACTTTGAAGAAGCACAAATACCAAATGAAGGAATTGATAAAGAGTATAAAGGGGGTAAGAATCTAAATGAGTATTTAAAGTTCCTTGCAGAAAAATATATATGGGTAGCGCACAATGTAGAATTTGATGCAGAGGTGCTTATGAAAAAAGGAATAGAAATAGAAGATATGATTTGTACTTTAAAAGTAGCAAGAAATGTTTTAACAACACCAGATGGAAAAGATTTAGAGAGTTACAGACTTCAGTATTTAAGATATTATCTTGGTCTGTATAAAAATGAAGACAAAAAACATATCACAGCACATGATGCACTAAGTGATGTGTTTTTTCTTAAAGATTTGTTTAATTACTTTCGCAGTAATACAAAATTAAGCATTGAAAATATGATTTTAATTACTAAACAGCCTCAAATGATGAGAGAAATGACTTTTGGGAAATATATGGGAAAAACTTTTGAGGAGATAGAAAGAGAAGATAGAGAATATTTAGAATGGTTAGCTGAAAGTATGACTGACAAGCCTGATTTACAGTGGAATGCAAAACGAGCATTAGATAGTGGACCTAGAAACAGAACTCAATCTCTTTTTTAATTCATTCCGAAGTAGCTCAAGATCTTCTTTTCTGTATACAGATATAGCAAGAGAATTAGGAAACTCTTTTTTAAGCTCCTCTATCTTTTCTTTAAGCTGCTCAGTTGAATATATATCTGCTTTTGTAAATAGTACAAATTCTGGCAATGAATAAAGATCTTCTGAAATATTAAGAAACTCTTTTCTCATATCTTTATATACTTCTTTAATATCATCATTTTCAAGACTAATACAGTGTACAAGTAGCTTGGCATACCTTATGTGTTTAAGAAATTCAGTCCCAAGTCCTTTACCCTTATGTGCTCCCTCTATTAATCCTGGAAGATCCATTAGCATATATCCATCCATGACTGCAAGTTGTGGATTAAGTGTTGTAAATTCATAAGGGGCAACTTTGTATTTTGCATTGCTTAATGCATTAACAATACTTGATTTGCCTGCATTAGGAAGTCCAAGAAATATTACATCTGACTTTAAATTAAGTTCAAGTTTTAGTTTTCTTGTTTTTGATTTTTCTCCCTCTGTTCTTGAAAATTTTCCATCCCAGCTCTTTCCCCTTAGTGAGAAATTTCCTAATCCGCCTTTTCCACCATCTAAAATTTTTACTCTATATCCACTTTTTGAAATAGTGAGAAATTCAGTTCCATCTTCATTGTATATCTTTGTAACAAGAGGTACATATATTTCTATATCTTCTCCATCTCTGCCTTTTCTTTTGTTTTTCTGACCATTTTCTCCATCTTCTGCTTTAAATTTGCCTAAAGCTGATAATTTAGCTAGGTCATATACATTAGTATCTCCAACAATGTATACATCACCTCCTTTTCCGCCGTCTCCTCCATCTGCTTTCTTAAATTTATCAAAAGCTATAATTCCATCTCCTCCTTTTCCCGATTGTACTGTAATTTGACATTTATCAATCATATATTTATTTTACCTTACTTTAACCTATATTGTAACTTTTTTTGACAATATTTTTCTTGAATGATACTCTAAAAGAGATATTTAAGATAATAGATTAATGAAAAATAGGGTAGCTGTTAAATTCGGTGGCCAGTCAGGGCAAGGTATTAATTTACTAGGGAAGTTAACCAGTAATGCTTTAAAAGAGTCAAATTATCATATATTTGGCTATAGAGAATATCCCTCCATTATAAAGGGAGGATTTGCATCGTATCAGGTTGATTTTAGCCCACTTGAGATTCTTTCTCCTCAGAAAAAGTGCAGCATACTTGTATGTATTGCAAAAGAAGCATTGGAAGAATATATCTTTACTGTTGATACTCATGGGGTTGTATTTCATTCTGTAAATAGTTTTGAGTTTAATGAAGGTGTGAAAGAGTACATTAAAGAGAATAACATTAAGATTGTATATATTGACCTGCACGGCATAGCACAAAAGCAAAATGCTCCTGCAATAATGGAAAATATGATAATGCTTGGTAGTATATGGAAGGTTTTAGGACAGGATATTAAAACATTAACTGATTCTGTAGTTAAATACTTCTCAAAGAAAGAAGGTATTGATATTGAAGCTGAAAAGAGATGCCTAAATGCTGGGTACTATTTAGAGGAGATTAAAGATGATGAAATAAAGGATGTTCCTCAGAGTATTGATAAGAATTGGGAGAAATCCTTGGTTCTTACAGGAAACCATGCTGTTGCACTTGGTGCAATTAGTGCAGGATGTCGAGCATATTATGCATACCCTATGACACCGTCTACCCCAATACTTGAATTCCTTGGAGATACATATATGAAAACAGGAATTCTTGTAAAACAGGCAGAAAGCGAGATAACTGCTGTACAAATGATACTAGGAAGTATGTATATGGGTACAAGAGCATTTACAGCAACCTCAGGGGGAGGCTTTGATTTAATGACAGAAAGTATTTCTCTAAGTGGAATGGCAGAGATTCCTCTTGTAATTGTCCTAGGACAGCGTGCAGGAGCTTCAACAGGCCTTCCTACATGGACAGGTGCATCTGATATAGATGTGGCTGTTCATTCTGGTCATGGCGAGTTTCCTAGATGTGTTCTTGCTGTAAGCGATCCAATTGATAGTTATGAATTAATACAAAAAGCTTTTAATATATCTGAAGAATACCAGCTTCCTGTTATTCTTCTAACAGAAAAACACACAGCTGAATCAATATTTAATATTTACAAACTTCCAAAAGCCCAAAAGATAACAAGAGGATTATCATCAAATGGTTCTAAGAGATATTTAATTACAAAAAATGGTATATCACCGAGATGGATTCCTTCCTCTGGTAAAGAAACATATCTTACAAACAGTGATGAACACAATGAATATGGACAGAGCAGTGAGAGTGAATCTGATACACAATTAATGACAATGAAAAGAATGAAAAAAATAGAAACTCTTAAAAAAACAATACCAGATCCTAAGTATTTTGGCTCAAAAGATCCTACAGTAGTTTTTGTTGGAATGGGAAGCGTTAAAAATGCAGTATTGGATGCTATGAAGATTAGTAGGAGAAGAATAGGGTATATTCACTACAAATACATATATCCTCTTAAATATGAGAAAATTCTTCAGTTTGCGAAAGATGGGGTTAAAATTGTGCTGATTGAAAACAATTTTAGCGGTGGTCTTGGCAGACTAATAAAAGAGGAATCCAACTTTTACATTACAAATACTTTAAAGAAATATGATGGAAGACCGTTTTTTGTTGATGATATTTTAGAATATTTAAAACAATGAAAGTAGATTTACAAGATTACAATACTAATATTAAAAACACATGGTGTCCTGGATGTGGAAATTTTGCAATACATATGGCACTTAAAAAAGCTTTAGTTGATTTAGGGAAGCATCCAAGTGAAGTTGTAATGGTGTTTGATATAGGGTGCAATGGAAATGGAGCAGACAAAATAGAGGG
>CAZQHF010000034.1:4282-8024 GCA_964593535.1 uncultured Candidatus Saccharibacteria bacterium | reverse complement strand
ATCTTTACTCTTCTATCATTACCCTCTCCTACACTCTCTGTCTTAATATCATCAAATACCCGTAATGCCATATGTACTACTCTTCTATCTGAAGGACTCATAGGTTCTAGCTCTATTGGCTCTCCTAATATTCTTGCATCATCTGCTTTTTGTAAAGCCATTCTCTCTATCTTTTTATTCCTTTCCTCTTTATACCCCCCAACATCCATTAATACTCTATACTCCACTCCCTCTTCAAACTTTTTTCTTAGGATTAAGCTAAAAACATACTGAAGAGATTCTAAATGCTTACCATGATTACCTATAAGATAACCTAAGTTCTCTCCATTAAAAGAAATCTTTATATACTTAACACCATTACTCTCCTCTACATTTAAATCATACTGTGCATCTATATCTATTAAAGAGAGTAGAGTATCAAGCTCTTTCTTTATTATATCTTCCATATATTATTGTTTTTTAAATTTATCTTTCTTAAATACATCTAAAAGGTTTTGAACCCCTTTCTTTGTTTTATCAAAATCTAATGATATATATTGAATAATTAAAAGAAGAGACTGCAACATCCAATACCATCCAAGTGCAGCAGGCATACTAATGGTAAATATTACTGTCATTAAAGGGAACATAAGCATAGTAGATTTCTGCATAGATTCCTGCATAGCAGCAATTGTTTCTTCCTGTGTCTTCTCTTTTTTCTTTTCTATTTTTTTCTTCTTTGGCTTACCAATCTCCTGCATCTTTTGAGTAAATAAAGTAGTGAAATACTGAGTAACACCAACCATTAAAGAAAGAAGAATATATGGAAGAGCCTGAGAAGAAAGTCTTCCAAACTCTCCTGAAACATTACTAAATGATTTAGTCATATCCCAAAACAAAAACTGTGTATTAATACTAGCACCCTGTGTTATCCCAGTTATATCTACAACCCATGGATAAAGACCCTCAAGACTACTGTTTGTAACACTTTGTATAACACCGATAAGAACAGAAAGAATAATTAATTGTGGAACAAATGTAACAAGACACCCAAGAGGATTGTATCCTATCCTCTTGTATAATTTAACCTGCTCCTGTGCTAATTTCTCTTTATCGTTCCCATACTTCTTCTGTAGCTTATCAAGTTCAGGCTTAAGCATTGCCATCTGCTTAGTCATTTTTGTCTGTTTTTTAACCAAAGGAATCATTAATAGCCTTGCTACAACTGCTATACCTAAAATAGCAAGACCTAAGTTATCACCAAAGAAGTGATAAAAGAGAATCATTAAGTTAAGAAAAGGGTGAGTAAATACTGTTCCCCAGATTGTTGCAAACATAATATTAAAAAGAAATGTTAAAAATCTAAAGCATTATACACTATCTTTATTTATTTTTCAGGAACAGGATCAAACTGCCCTGCCTGTGCCCATGGATTACATCTTAAAATTCTCTTAAAAGCAAGATAGTTGCCCTTAAATATACCAAACCTTTCTACAGCAGTATATCCATACTCTGAGCAGGTTGGAGTGTATTTACATGACCTAAAATTAGGATATATTTCCCCTAATATGCCATGATCTAAAGAAAGAGTTTTTTGATATGCCTTAATAATGAACAGTTCAACTCCCTTTAATATATTTAACGGCATCTTTAAAATGTTTAGTAAAATCTTTTTCAAGTTTTTCATAATCTTCACAATATTTATATGCTATATATACTCCTTTAATATTAGGTGTATTTTTTAAATGCTTTCTTGCTATATCTCTAAGTAATCTTGTCATTTTATGCCTCTGTACAGCATTCCCTATCTTTTTACTTACAATAAAGCCAAGTTTAGAGATTTCTCCCTCATACTTTTCAAGAACAAACATTCCATACTCACCACGAAATTTTCTAGCGTTTTTATCAAGTTTCTGGAATTCTTTTTTACTTAATCTGTTTTCCCTTGGAAGCATTATTTAGTATACACTATCTTGCCTTTGATAAAGACTTTTTTCTTTTTAATTTGTACTCCTCTGTAACTGTAAGAGTTTTTCTTCCTTTTGCAATTCTTCTTTTTAAAACTTTCTTTCCACCTACATCTTTATTTCTTGCACGGAATCCAAACTTTCTAATTCTTTTTAAGTTTTTAGGCTGATATGTCCTTTTCATATTTATATATGTAATTATTAAGCACGCCTATTATATCCTACCTTATGATAATATGGCAAATATATTAGATTCTTTTAGCATAGGAAGAAAATTTCCCCTATATATATTTATGATAGACATTCTTTAATGTATAAAAAGTTGTTGTAAGGTAATAATTTTTTAAATAGTACTATAAAGATATCCACATTTCTGTGGAAAACAATATAATATGAAAGTTAGTCCCAATCGACCATAGACTGCCCTCATACTGAAATTAATTAAATCATAAATACTTAAAGAGTATGGATAAAATTGACTTTGAACAATATTCAGAAAATATTCCAAAACCCCAGATGCAGACTGAACAGGATACAGATTCTCAGCTAGACACAGATGATGTCTGGAAGATTGTTACAGAGAATTTAAAAATGGTTCTTGACAGGGTAGAGTATGATTCATGGTTTGATGGAACATATTTAGAAAAAATCCAAAACGGTGTTGCAGTTATTTCTTGCAGTAATGAATTTAAGAGACAAACGATATTAAGAGACTATGGAAAGTTTTTACAAAGCTGTTTAACAAAAGCGACAGGTCAAAATTTCCAGATAGAGATTGTTGTAAAAACTGATAACACCCAAAAGGAGAAAGAAAGGTATAAATTTGTAAAAAAGGATACTACTCAGCCTGTAGATTTGTTTAGTGATATGGAGAGTAGACAGAAAAAGTATGTTGAGGCATCAATAAATGCAAATTTAAACCCTAAATATACATTTAATAATTTTGTTGTAGGTGCAAGTAATAGACTTGCAGAGGCAGTTGCACAGTCTGTTGTTTCTGATATTGAGAAAGGGCAGGGAGCTAAAACATACAATCCTGTTTTTTACTATGGAAGGTCAGGAGTAGGAAAGACTCATCTAATGCAAGCCATTGGTAACGAAGTTTTAAAGGATAATCCTTCTAAAAAGGTAGTATATATCCCTATTGAACAATTCCTTAATGAAATGATAGAGACGATAAGGACGAGGAAAAATGAAGAGTTTAGAAATAAATATAGACAAGTGGATCTTTTGATTATTGATGACATACAGTTTGTTGAAACATTCCCTAAAACACAAGAGGAACTATTTCATACTTTTAATGCTTTGTATCAGGCTAACAAGCAGATAGTGCTTGCTTCAGATAGAGCTCCTAAAGATATTAAAAATATCACAGACAGACTAAGAACTAGGTTTGAAGGGGGAATGGTATGTGATATACAACCTCCAGAGTATGAGACAAGATTAGCAATTCTACAACTAATTGCTATGGAAAAACGTGTTCCAATATCTAAAGATATTCTTGTTTTAATTGCAAAAAATATAGAAAACAGTGTAAGAGAGCTTGAAGGTGCTTTAAACAAAGTAATAACACTGGTTAGACTTGGAATGAACCCTTCATATGATGATGTAGCTAGGTTTTTACAAATTGACATTGAGAGTAAAAGAAAAAGGGTTACTCCTGAAAAAGTAATAAATGTTGTCTCTGAAGTATTTGATGTCCCTGTAAATATGATAAAAGGCCAAAAAAGAACAAGTGATATTGCACAGGCAAGACAAGTTGTAATGTATTTACTAAGAACCCAGCTTGAACTTCC
>CAZQHF010000034.1:0-4182 GCA_964593535.1 uncultured Candidatus Saccharibacteria bacterium | reverse complement strand
CTCTACTACTATTACTACTATTTATATATATTTATTAAAACAGTAGAAAAGAGAAAAAATATCGAGTAGAATATAGGAGTAAAACTGCCATATATAAAATAAGAGTAAAAGAACAATGCAATTCTCATGTAATCAAGATACACTAGCAAAATATTTAAATATTATAAGTAGAGTAGTTAGTACTAAACCAGGACTTCCAATACTAAATAATGTTCAGTTTGAATCAAGTAAGGGAAAATTAATTATGACTGCAACTGACTTAGAGATAGGGATTAACACATGGATAGGTGCTGATGTTAAATCAGAGGGCAAAATTACAGTTCCTGCAAGGCAGTTAACAGAGTTTGTTACATCTATACCATCTGATACTATTGATGCTAATTTAGATAATCAAACTTTTAATATTTCTACTACTAACAACTCTGCAAGTTTTAATACTATTGCTGCAGATGAGTTTCCATCTGTTACAACTGTTACAAATGAAAAACCTATTCTTAAAATACAAAAAGATGATTTGATTAAAGCTGTTAACAGGGTTGCATTTGCTTGTGCTACTGATGATATTAAGCCAGTTTTGACTGGTGTTTTACTAGAGATTTCTGGGGAGAGTATTTCTTTTGTTTGTACTGATGGTTTAAGACTTTCAAGGCAGATTATTAAACTAGAATCAAGTACTGCAAAAGAAATAAATATCCTTGTTCCTGTGAAAGCCCTTTTTGAGCTTTCACATATTGTAAGTGAAATAGACGAAGATGAGGATATCGAAATGTACTTTATAGAAGATAAGAATCAGGTTCTGTTTAGATATGGTGATGTTGATCTTGTTTCAAGGCTCATTGATGGTCAGTTTCCTGAGTACAGACAGATAATTCCTACTGGATACAAAACTTTATGTAAGGTATCAAAAACTGATTTCTTAAACTCTCTTAAAGTTACTAATATCATTGCAAAGAGTGTTTTAGGGAATAAAATAATCCTAGATATAGATCCTAAAACAGGAAAGATAACAATGTCTGCAACTCAAACAGATTTAGGAAGCAACAAAAGTGTATTTGAAGGAAAGATTGAAGGAGATGCTTTGAGAATAGCATTTAGTTCAAGACTTCTTGCGGATATTCTAAGTCATATAGATTCTGAAGATATTATATTTGAGTGTTCTGAAACTATTAAACCAGGTGTATTTAAGATTGTTGATGATCCTGATTTTGTTCATCTGGTAATGCCGATGATGATTTAAATTCTTTGATTCTGTAACCTTGACCATGTACAGTTTCGATTAGTCCTTTTACAGGAAGTTTATCTCTTAATCTCTTTACATGTACATCGATTGTATTAGAGCCTGTATAGCTTCTGTAATCCCATACATGATCTAAAAGTTCACATCTACTTACTGTTCTATTTTTGTTTCTAACAAGATACTCTAGTAGCTGATATTCTTTCTTTCTAAGCTGTACATCACTATTTTTAGCAGTAACTACTTTGTTTGTTGTATCAAGTAAAACATCTCCAATATACAATTTATTATCTATATAGCTTTGAGGTCTTCTAAGTAAAGATTGAACTCTTGCAAGAAGCTCTTGCATAGGGAAAGGGTAGGAGAGTACATCATCTCCCCCATTATTTAAAAATGAAACTTTGTCTTTCCATGTTCCAGTACTGCATATACCAAGAATCTTGCATTTATTATCTTTTACATCCTTAATCTTTTTTAAAATATCTAATGTACTATGCTTTCCATTTATATTTGTATTTAGTATTACAATTTCAAACAGTCCTCTATTTAAAATGTTTTCACTATTAAAATCCTCATTATCTGTTGTGATATTATAACCATATGCTAAAAGTGTACTTTTTATGATATGGGAAATTGTCTTAGATTTCTCTATAATTAAAACATTCATATTTATCTTTACATTTAAAAATTTAATTTCAAAGAATATTACACAGTCTAATGGATTCAAAAACTTATAGTTCAAAAAATCTTAAATTTATCTTTGTCCCTTTATTTTTATTAATCCTGTCTGTTGCAATTCTGTTATATTTATTTTCTCTCTCAAGTTTTAAGCCAATAAACGAGAATGGGGTATATAATTGGTTAAACATCTCAACAGTAGCTCTTCTTTCTTTTGTAATTTTGTGCTGTATATCAGTACTTCTCTCATACTTTGTTCTTACCTTTATTTTAAAGAGACAAGATTGCAGGGTATTAAGGCTGTGGTGTGTTAAGTTTGGGCTGATACTTACGATTGGAGTATTTTTTGTAATTCTTCTTAACTTCTTTCATATACTAGATATATATTGGGGTTTAGGTATTCTTTTTCTTGTTATCTTCTCGTTCTTTGTTATATGATATAACTAGAGATGGCAAAAAGCTTTAAAGAAACAATTGGAGATGAGTTTAATGATATAAAAGAAATTCTTTCTGGAGAAATGAAATTAAGGGAGAGAGAAGAAAAACTCGCAAAGCTTAAAGAAGATGCAAAGAAGAAACAAAAGGCGGAGAAGAGGAAAAAGATTGCTCAAAAAGAAATTGTTTTAGAAGAGAGTGATATTCCTACTAAAAAAGTTGTACAGAATATTAAACTGTTTGAATGGGAAGCTCCTGATAGGTACAAGTTTAATTTTGAATCAAAGACCTTTTGGAGTATCCTAGCTCTTGTTTTAGTTTTTATTCTCTATCTTGCAATTTTAGGCCAGTACTACTTTATGGCTACTATTGTTGCTTTAGTTTTTCTCATATATGTAGCAGGAACAAATAATCCTGTTATCGTTAAGCATAAGATAACGAGTAGGGGAATAGATACAGGGAACAAACTGTATGAGTGGTTTATGCTTGATAGTTTTTGGTTTTCAAAAAAAGGTGATCAGTATATGTTGATCGTTGAAACTAAGCTTAGATATCCAAAAGCTTTAATTATGCTTTTTGATGAGAGTGATAAAGATGCCATTTTTGTTCTCCTTCAGGAGAAGGTGTTGTATAAAGATATTAGAAAGCAGAGTAAGTTAGATAGTCTTACTTTTGGAGATTACATACCTTTTGATAAGGTTTAAAACATATTGTTGTATAATTTCAATGCAAGGGAGAGGTGCTAGAGTGGTTGAATAGGACACACTCGAAATGTGTTATTCGGGGTTTTCCTGAATCGTGGGTTCGAATCCCACCCTCTCCGTTTTATTTTTTCACATAGAGTTTTAAATTGTGGATAACTTCAAAAGTGTTGATTTAACAACCTTTTTAAACACTGAATTACTATATAAACACGATTATCATTCTATAGGTACTATGATATACAGTATACAAACATGCATATAATTTTGTATTATTTAGAATGCATAGCCCTAAAATTAAGAGATATCAAAAGGATTTTGAATATTCATATGCTTTTGGTGCATATCCAGTTATTGAACTTTTAAAATTCCATCCTGAGAGTGTCTTAGAAGTATTGTTTAAAGAGGATAGTTTTAAAGATGGAAATATTCCAGCAATTCAGGAGGAGTGTGAGAAAAGAAATATACCTACTCAAATTAGCAATAAACTCATTGATAAGATCTCTGTAAAAGAAAATACATATGTAGTTGGTGTTTTTCAGAAATATATATCAAAGATTAAAGAAGATGAGAACCATATTGTTCTTGTTAATCCATCTAACACAGGGAATTTAGGGACAATACTTCGTACTATGCTTGGGTTTAATTTTAAAAATCTAGCTATTATTAAACCAGCAGTTGATATGTTTGATCCTTTGGTAGTAAGAGCTTCTATGGGTGCTGTATTTAATATCAACTTTGAGTATTTTAATAGTATAGAGGAGTATATTTCAAAGTTTTCTGCCCATCATCTCTACCCTTTTATGCTTAACGGGAAGAGTAGAATAGAAAATGTAAAGTTTGTTAGACCATATTCCATTATTCATGGTAATGAATCTAAAGGTTTGGATGAAAAGTTTTTAGAACTTGGAGAGAGTGTGTATATTCCTCATAGTAAAAGTATTGATTCTTTGAATCTTTCAGTTGCTGCTGCTATTAGTATGTGGGAGGCAGTTAAGAGAGAAATGTAGTATAATATGTATGTTCTTTAATAGTTTGGGGACGTCAGGCTTTCGACAAAAGTCTGTAAGTACAGTTATCACAAATCGTTTTTAAGTTCGTAAAACTTAAACACAGATAAGTGTAGAAAACAAA
>CAZQHF010000033.1:6455-8079 GCA_964593535.1 uncultured Candidatus Saccharibacteria bacterium | reverse complement strand
TGTTGCAGTGTCTGATATATTTTAAATATCACAGAGAAAAATCCTATTCCTATTGCAATTAAAAGAAATGGGTAGAAATTAATATCTTTAGCTATCAATGGAAATACAATGTTTCTTCCTAGTATAAGAACTGCAGCTAAAAGAATATTCCATATGATTTTAGAAAGAAATACTGTTCCTAAGAATGTTTTAAGCTTTTCTTCATCATCTTTGTATTCAAAATACAGTCTGCTTACAACAGCTTGTGTACCAAATACAAAGAAGATGGCAAGTAGTGCAGATATTGAATTAACAACACTTACAAGCCCAAACTCAGCCTTAGTAAGAAAATATGTAAATACAGGTAAAAGCAAAAAGCTTATCAATGACTGAATAATACTTACACTAAAATATATTGTTGTATTCTTAATTACTGACATAGTTACTTCTAAATCTTTTGATTATACCTTTTAATAAATGATAAGGAAGGGCAATATAGTTTTCTAATATGAGAAATTTGTATCTATTTGAGAAAAGTATTCCATATGATAAAGAGGTGCGAAGATACTTAAATGTATTCTTAATATCCCCATCTAGTGCATAATGCTTTGATACTTGCAACCATTGTCTTGCATATATTTTTTTAGCTGTTTTCTTACTAAAGCTATTAATATCTTTCTCAAAATCTTTAAGAAATTTGCTTTTTACCTCTAGCATTTTCTCACCACTTACATTCCCAGAATGACCATATATTTTTGCCAAAGGCTCTTTAATTACACCCAGTTTATACTTCCTTAAATATCTTAATATAAACTCCACATCCTGATGCCTAAGATAGCTTTCATTAAACATACCAATATCATTAAATACATACCTGCTAACCATTAAACATGATCCTGCAGCAAGAGAGACTCGCATAAGGAAGATGTCTTCTCTTAAATCCCCCTCTTTTGTCTGTATAACTGTTCTCCACCTTTTGCCAGACAAAATCATATGGCTGCAAACTACTCCTTTGTATAACGACGAATCTTTACTTCTCAAGTACTCAACCTGTTTTTCAACTTTTTCACTCAGCCACTCGTCATCATCATCTAAGAATGCAATATATTCTCCCTTTGCCTCTTTTATTCCTGTGTTTCTTGCAGCAGCTCCCCCTCTATTCTTTTTATGTCTTAAAACCTTAACTCTTTCATCCTTTAAACTCTTAATAACCTCTAATGTATTATCCTTAGAACAATCATCAACTATTATTAATTCTAAATTAGAATATGTTTGGTTAAGTACACTATTAATTGCACGAAGTATAGTATTACTCCCATTGTATGTAGGAATAATTACAGATACCCTCAATAATCTCTTTTTACTATCAAAATGTGCTTTATTCATTTTTAATTACTCCTATATATATCCTCAATATCTCCTTAACAGAATTCTCCCAGGAAAATCTTTTAGCATATTCTATTATTCCTTTTGTACCCCAATTCCTATTTAATGATTTCTCTATCGCATCCGCTAACTCATTTGGATTTTCAGAATCAACAATATATCCACAGTCCCTAGCTCCTAAAATATCCTTAACATTTCCAACCTTGCTAGCAACAACAGGTTTCCCACATGCAAGTGCTTCAAGCAAAACAACAGGTGC
>CAZQHF010000033.1:0-6355 GCA_964593535.1 uncultured Candidatus Saccharibacteria bacterium | reverse complement strand
ACTCTTTCAAGATTTCCAATAGATACACAAATCTTTTGAGAATCACTTAAACCCATTTTCTCTCTTAATATTCTTTTATCTTTTGGATAAAAAAGGCTTGGCTTAAACCCATTGTTAATCACAGAAACCTTTGATATATCTATACCGAGTTTTTCCAAACACCTTTTATTAGTCTTGCTCCCTGTAATAATACCATCTGCACTATCTAAAATCTCTTTTATCTTTTTCTCCCAATATTTGGACTTAAACGGAAGTTTATAAACATCATATCCATGCCCAGTTATAACAAGAGGAACACTATACTCTTCTTTTAATTTCATACCTACATATCCTGATGACCATATAAAATGAGAATGTATTAAATCAAACTTTATCTTTTTCTTTCTCAAAACTCTCTTAACAGAATAAAGATGTAAATCCCCAAGATACCTGTTTAAAAACCCGTATGGAAAATACCAAACCGCTGTCTTTATTACCTCCACATTTGAGGGAAGTCCTTCCAAATCTAAAATATAGTTCCTCCCAAACTTTTTAAGACTCTTTAAAGGAATCTTATCGGCAATATTAGAGAATGGTTTATACCTCACAAATACATACACTTTATTAAAATATTGTGAGGCTTCTTCAATAGGATCTTTTTGAAAATTGTTATAATTATGAACAATATACAATATATTCATCTTTTTTAACTTGTCTACCTGTCTATTCATACTCAATTACATTAAAAATATACATTGTTTTGTTTTTCAAACTAACTACCTCATCTAATTCTAACCACTCTGCATGTTTAAACTCCTCAAGCATATCCTGATATGGAAAAGTATATCCATTTAAATTAGATACAACTAAACCAATCTTTCCTACATCAGCAAAATCAACAAAGCTTTTAATACTCTCAATACTCTTTCCAAACATACCAAATGTATTCATAGTATTAAAATTCTTTAAATACTTCTTTCTAGGAACCCAATCACTAAACTCTAACTTCCACTCTGCACTCCACTGGTTATCTCCTCTGTATACCATAGGTAGCATATTCCACCCTACATCATTAAGAAGAACTCTTTCATTTTCATCAAAGTAAGATACTACCTTTTTAATTTCAAAATCTTTTCCCCAAAGCATATAGTAATGAATCTGACCATTAGCAACAAAGAAAAATGCTGCTACCCCAAAAGTAATACACCCAACAAAAGTAATAACATAGTAGATTAAGTTATTAATCTTTTTGTAATACAAAAGATATACAATATATACCAAGATAATTAGAATATTAAGAATAACCTTAATCCATACATAATCAACTTCAAAAAACATTCCTCCAGCAGTTAGCAGTGCAGTAATAGATATTGTAAATATATATTTTTTCTTTTCTTTTACTAAATCTTTTAAGAAGAAGATATAGAAGAAAAATATAACTGGGAGTATAGGGAGAATATATCTATCAAAGGAAGCTCTAAGAAAGAATACAACAAGAAAACTTACAAATATACAGAAAAGAAACACATAGAAGAAATCTTTCTTTTTAATCTTCTTTTTTAAAAGAAAAATACTTGTAAATATTGAAGGAAATACTATTACCTTAGGAACAGATATAAAAGAAAAAGTTCTAGGATACAAAAGCTTACCAAAATAGCTTTTAAATATACCCCATGCCTTTGACAGTAAAGATTGCTCATTATCAATATCCTCTTGAATAGAGGGAGCATCCTCTTCTATGCGGTTAGTAGTTGATACCTCTGTATCAAAATGCTTAAGCTGATACTGTATACCCCCTTTTGTAACACCAGGTACAAGAGAAAGTGCATACATGTTAGCAGGTACTACTCTTGTAAAAATCATAAAGAGAAGAAGTACAAGGGTTGGTAAAAACAATTTAATAAATGAAGATATATATCTTTTAACAGATGCCCAGAATGTAGTACCTTTCTCTTTCCAAAGAATGTAAAAGAAAATACCTGGAAGAATCATGACAGCTACATACTCTTTTGCATCAAAGATAAGAAGAAGAGATAAACCTGCTAACCAGTATGATTTTTTGTTAAGTATGAGATAAAAGAATAACAGAACAGAGAATATAACAGGAATTTCTCTCATATATGTCGGTATATGCAAGAAGAACTGAAAACTTGTAAGAAGCAAAAAGACTCCTCCTAAGACAATAGATTCTTTCTTAAAATACTTTTTAAGAATTAAGTAAAAGATATAAAGGGAGGCACATGCAAGTATTACATTCCATACTGTTGCTATTTCCAAAGAAGGACCTGTAAGAAGAAATATTAATGCAACAGGAAGTTTAAAAAGAAAACCATGTGTACCTACTCCATAATCTCCTATCCACTGACCGCTAGAAAGTGCTTGAGACATAATATTTGTTTCCCAAAGATATAGGTCATCATCTAGTGTAGCATTACGAAACAGTAGAGAACTAAGTCCAAATATTAAGCACAGCAATATTAATATATATATTCCATAACTTTTAATAAACTCTTTAATATTTTTCATTTAACATTAAAAATATATACATTAAGACCCTTAAACTCATACTTCTTTTCTAATTCTATCCAATCCTGATTTATAAATATATCTAAATATTCCTGATCAGTATATTTTTCTTTAACTTTTGATTCATACAAAACCAATTTCTCAATATTATACCTCTTAATATTCTCTTTAAATTTCTCTATATTAACTATTTCAAATACAAGACTCTTTTTCTCATCTAAAACCTTTAACATATCTTTCTTAGGAACAATGTCATGTAATTGCCAATGCCATTGAGGTTCACTAAATTTCTCATTTGAATATACTGAAACAAGCATCTGATTTATATCATTGTTTGTCCAATATCTTTGCTGGGGCAATATCTTAGCTACTTCCTGTGCTTCTCTATTTTCACCAAAGTTAATAAAACCATACAACTGCCCCTGTGTATATGAAAAAAGAAGTGATACCCCTATACATGCACCAGACAAAAGAACAACAGGTAAATACTTTAAGTTTTTAAATTTAGGATTTATAACAGATAGTACAAAAAGAACAAATATCCCAGTTTCTATTAATATCTTGGGTATAACATATGATGTTTCAAACAAAAAGCCTGAAACAATGAATATCAATGTCCCTATTATCATTTCTTTCTTCTGTTTTTTAGTAAATCTATACTTAAAAAGGATATATATGTAAAGAATAGATATTACAGGTAAAACAGGAAGAAGGTATCTCCCATGAGATGTCCTAAGTATATATATTGCAAGCCATACTAAAAAAAGAAGTGAAAGATGTGCATATTTACGGATACTGCTACTTTTACTTTTTAAATATTTCTTAACCAAAAGCACACTTGTATATACAACTGGGAAGATAACTACCTTAGGAACAGATATGAATGAGAATGTCCTTGGATACAATATTTTACCAATATATTGAAGTATTACATTAATAGTTTTTACAATCTCAACAAGAAACGAAGAGTATGACTCCTTTATAGCAATCAGAGGTATTTCCATTCCTCCCTCTATTAGATTTAATGTTGCCATATCTGCATTAAAGTGAGAAAAAAGATAGTTAAAATTTATATCTATTAACCCTAATGTAGATGCAACATACATATTCATAGGAATAATAGGGGTAGTAAACATTAGAAGAAGCCATACTATACTTGGAAGCATAACAAAAACATACTGTTTTAATACTTCAACTATCCTAGAAACTCCCTTTTTATCAGATTCTATAAACAGTAGAATTAAATAAAAGAGAGCAAATACAAAGAATATATACTCTTTTGAATCTAATAGCAGAAGAAATATTAAAGATATTTTCCATTTGTCCCAATTATCAATTAGTGCATATAAAAAGAGGATAACAGCAAACAAAGATGGTATCTCTCTTAGATATGTTGGTGTACTGATAAAAAAGTAAAATGATGAAAGAAGAATTAAAGTTGAAAGTACTCCATATTTACTTTTACCTAAAATCTTTTTACTTAGATTGTAAAAAAGTAATCCCGTTATACAGCTTAAAAGTATGTTAAATACTGTAACAACCTCAACAGAAGGACCTGTAATTAAAAATATTAAAGACATAGGAAGTTTAAAAAGAAAACCATGAAGACCTACAGCATAATTACCAAACCATTTTCCCTCTCTTAAAAGCTCAGACATTAACCATGTCTCATTAAAATACAGGCTTTCATCTTTAATCATATCCCTGAAAGATGAGAAGAAAAGCATAAAAAGAAAAAATATTATTAATATTGCATACACTAGATAATCATAGTTTTTACCCTTTTGAAAAAACCTCATTTACAAACCTCTTTCTCTAAATAATCTACAAACCATTCGTTCATCTCAATCTTGTCATTCAACAGTCTCTCTAATTTCTCCTGCCCTTTTTTCTTTAAATCTTTATCATTAAGAAGTTCATCTATCTTTTTAATAGTTTTCTCAACCATATGCTCTCTGTCATCAACAACATACAAAAGATGATATACCTTCTCTAGCTCATCACTTGCACCAGAAGTCATTTCACTTGTAAATATTGAATGAATACCCATTACATTACATTCAAATGCCATAGTTAATCCATCACCTACAAAAAGCTGAGCAAAAGACATAATACTATGAATCTTCGTATGAGGAACATGTATAACATACTTATCAAATTCATGAGGAAGAGGTGCTTCAGAGGATACAAGCACTTTCCCATATCTTTCTAGATGCTTTACTATTCTCATCTTCTGCTCATTGCTCATTCCCTTATGCCCTAAGTCATGGCTTGCATTCCAAGCAACAAATCTTACAAATGTAAACTTATCCTTAGTTGTTAAACCTACAAGCTCTAAATCCTTAGGATCAGGTTTAAAGTATTTAGGATGAAGATAAAAGAGCTCCTTAAATGTATTTATCCTCATCTGTTTTTTGCCAAGGTCTAATCTGTAATACATAGGAGTAAGTATTTTGTAAGAAAACAGTTTTGAAAAGAAAAGAGACTCGGTAGATCTTTCAGTATCACAGTAGACAATATTTTTCTTTCCTATTAAAAATGAAGTTGTTGCCATCATAGGAGATGGTCTCCCTATTAAAACATCAGGCTTAAATTTAACAGCCTCAATTAAATGCCTTACAGTTGAATATACAAGTATTACAGCTTTCTGAAATCTTCCTTTCCCTGTACTATTGCCAATAATTTTGTACTTTATTCCATACTCATCAAGTACTTCCCAATTCCTATCTTTCTTTATTACCAATACCTTTACACTATGTCCCCTTTGCTCAAGAAGTTTAATAATGTTATGAAACTGATGAGCCCATGCAGGATGAGAAATAGATATTAAAACTTTCATTTATTTCTTCTTTCTCTTTAGTTTAGAGTAATACATCTTTTTATCATAATACAAAATCTTCTCCTGAGTATTTACCATTCTACCTAACATATCTGATAGCAATCCAAACAAACCTACTACAATAGATAAACTAACTAAATATATACCAGCAAAACCAACAGTTTTGTAAGGTGTAATACTTCCAGTACTAATCCAATATATTAAAACAAATATTAAGCATATTAAACCAAGTATTAAGGGTATTAAACTTAATATTCCAAAAAACTTCATAGGTTCAAAATCTCTAAATGCACGGAGAATATTAAATGCAGAGTTAGTTATAAACCCAGATACACTTTTTACTACTCTTGATTTTCTTCCCTTGTAATATTTAATTGTAATAGGGATTTGTACAATATCTAACTTTTTAGAAGCCATTAACTGAAATACTTCCTGAGTATATGTATATTTGCTATTTATGTTTATATGAAGCATAGCTTCTCTGCTGTATGCTCTAAAACCGCATGTTACATCATCAAATTTCTGATTAGTAATACTACTTATTACCTTAGCTCCTAGTTTATTACCCATATACTTACTCATAGGCATATTTTCTGGTTTAACTCCATTACTTAGTCTGCTTCCTGCAACAAAATCTGCCTTTCCCTGTAGAATAGGTTCAACTAATAGAGGTATTTCCTCCGGCATAAATTGAAGGTCTCCATCTATATTTACCGCAATGTCTCCTCCAAGTTCTAATGCTTTATCTATTGCAAACTGAAATGAGTATGCTAATCTTTTTTGTCTTTGATTTGAATATACTAATGCTCCTTTTTCTTTTGCTATTTGTACAGTTTTATCTTTACTTCCATCATCTATTACTACCTTTACTATTTCATCTATTCTTTCTATTTTCTTTGGTATTCTATCTAATAGTTCTCCTATTGTTTTTTCTTCGTTAAGACATATAGAGAATACTATTAATTTCATATGTATATTATTTAAATTATCTGATAGATTTTATCAGATTTT
>CAZQHF010000032.1:0-8392 GCA_964593535.1 uncultured Candidatus Saccharibacteria bacterium | reverse complement strand
GTATTAGAGTGGGTGAGCATAATGATAATAAAGAGATATATTTATCTTTAGAAAAGGTTGCTGAAAGAGTTTTAAGAAAGAAGGGTTTGTTAGTGCTTCTTACTCAGGAGAAAAAATTATTAAGAGAGGTATTTTCCAAAGATATATGGAGTGTTGAAAGTATCTTTAGAGTAAATGAGGGAGGATTATTGCCTGAAGTTTTTCTGATTAAATTTAAATAAATATATATAAAGAAGAAGGTATACCTAAAAGAAGAGCAAGTGAAAATACAGAGTGCTATTGTATTTTTAGTTGAAAGTTTTGAAAAAAGTGGTCATAACCTTAAACCAGTAATACTTCATAGTATTATAGTGGCTATGACGTTATACACAATGGAAGAGAGTTGTAATATTGTTTTTTAACTCCCTAACTAAGTCATATTCTAACAAAGAATGATTTAATACATATATTTGGCAAATTTTCATATACTGTTTTAGTTACTAGTTGATTTATACTTATGCTACTTCCCTTTCTATTATAGCCTCCATCTCTCCTACTATTACTGTATGAGGAGCTTCTGTATGAATTTCTTCTGGAATTATTTTCCATGTAAGTAAATATTTAATTTTATCTTCAGTTTATAGAGGTAACCGAAAACAAAAAATATTTAACCTAATATGGGTATGAGGTGATTATTTCGTTTAAATCTAATCAAACAGAAAGAAGTATATCACATATATTAAAAAAGACTTAATATATTTCCTTACTTTTAATAGGATATTAGAATCCTTATTATTTATTAGGTTTCTTGATATAATTAGAGAAGTAAGTAAATTGTTTTAACAATTCAAAGTGCTACCGAAGATTATCAAACAAGTTAAAACTCCTCATGACTGTTATATTATTTTAACATCTAGATGTAATCAAAGATGCCTTCATTGTTATGGTAATTATGGTATACATGTTCCTCCTAATGAATTAACAATAAAAGAGTGGGACTTAGTTTTTCAAGATTTAGTAAAGAATAATGTCTTTTATGTCAATATCTCAGGAGGTGAGCCTACAGTACATCCAGATTTTCTAGAAATATTAGATTCTTTAAAAAAGCACAAGCTTCACTTTATAATGACGACTAATGGTTTGTTTTCTGAAAGGGTCTTAAAAAAAATAATTGAGGTTGAAGAATTCTTAATCGGGCTTAAGGTTAGTTTAGATGGTCCCGACTATATTAGTAATGGATATATAAGAAGGGATATGATGAAAAAAATTAATGAGAAAGAGTTTAATAGGACATTAAAGAATTTGAGAAGGCTAAGGGAAGAAAACATACCATTTACAATAGCAACATGTATACATAAAGGTAATATTAAAAGAATGGATGACATGTTGGCTTTAATATTAGAATTAAGGCCTATCAGTTGGTATCTTTCGACAATTTCTACTTCTGGTAGATCTTTAGATAATTTAGAAATATTTGCTTCAGACTCAGAGTTAGAAAAAAAAGAGTGGGATAATATAAAAGAAGTTTGTAATAAAAATGATATCTTTGTTAATTTCATTGATATGCCATTTGCATCTGCGAAGAAACAGAAGGAGAAGTTTTACTATCAATGTCCTGCAGCAAGAAGTTTTTGTGAAATTAATTCAGATGGATTAGTTTCTCCTTGTCCATTAGCCAGAGTAAATATTCTTTCAGAGTATCTTAAATTTGATAATATACGTGATAAAAGCATAAAGGATATATGGAATGGTGATGCTTTTAAAAAATTTCTAGCATTATCAAAGCAGGGTTGCCAGGGGTGTAATGTAAAGGAGAAATGTGATAGATGTATCCCCCAGAGTATACTTTGGTTCGGGGATCATAAGTTCCCTCCTCCACACTGTATTCAAAATGCTAAAAATCTTGGTCTTGAGAATCAAAAAGAACTCAAGAATCTTCTTAATGAAAAGATGTATGAGTATGAACGAGAAAATTATATCAATATTGAATAAATATGCAAAAGTATAAATTAAATAAACATATTAGATTTAGAAAGGAGGACGGCTATATTCTAATCTGTAATTGTAAGAGATTACTTGATTATGAATTGCCTATTGAATATTTTACATTTCTTGAGAGTTTGTCTAAGGGAGTTGATATGAGAAGTTTGAGAAAGAAGGATCTAGTGGTACTTAAGGACTTAGAGGTTTTGGATATAGTTGAGAAGGAGGGGAAAACCTCAAAAGAGAAGAGGGAAGATGTTTTTGAAAGGCTTAGTTATAATGATAGTGAATTTGTTTAATGAAAAAAGACGTAGTAAAAATTGCAGTAATATCAGAAAGGTTCTTTCTTTCTGAGAATGGAACTATAAGTGTATCTCCAAGAGGGTCAAATATTCTTTTATGGAATGTAATTTCCACTCTTATTAAAACGAAGGAATTCAAATTTGAGATATATCAGTTAGGAGTTGATGACTCAGTAACAGAGTATCAAGGAACAAAAATTAATACTTTAAAATCAAACGATTTCTTTGATTACAAAGAGAGAATAAAAGATATTTCTTTTGATACTGATCTTTTACATTATAACAATATAGACTTAGCGAGTACTAGAAGTAAATGTATAACAACAGCAACAATTCACACAAATTCTTTTATAGAGAAAAATTCTGCATACCAATGGCTTAATAAAGAATCTTCATTGTTTGATCAGATTGTTGTTGTAAATGAGGAATATCTTAGGAGGTATATTAATTTAGGGAGTAAATTAAAATTAATAAAAAATGGAATTCCATTAGAGATTTTTAAATTTACGAGAAAGAAACTCGATAAAAATAAAGATATTAAAATTCTTTTTCCTAATTTGAATTCTCATAAAAAGAATAGGACTTTTGCATTAGAGTTAATTAAAAGGCTTCAAAAGGCTGAGGATAAATATAAATTAATTCTGACTGGGGAATCGGAAGATTGGGGAATAGATAATGGGTTATATAATTTTGTAGGAAGAGTTGATTATGGTATTGATATGGCCAAGCTATATCAAGATTGCTTTATTACTATTGTTCCAAGTATTTCTGAAAGTTGTAGTTTATGTTCTTTAGAAAGCATGGCTTGTGGTACTGTAGTCATAGCTAATAATATCCATGGTATTTCAAGCTATATTACTAATTACAAAGATGGGTATTTAATATCGATATCAGATATTGAGAAGTGGGTGTCAATCATTGAGAGGTTAGTCAACAATCTTAAAGAGTATAGCCTAATTGCTAAAAATGCTAGAAGTACCATTGAAAAGGAGTATAATTCTGTAAGAATGGCATATGATTATTACAATATGTGGGTTAATTTAATAAAAAAGGGAAATGGAGAAGAATAAGGTGTTGATAATTACTGCTCATCCAGATGATGCAGAATTGATGTTCGGTGGAACTATTGCAAAATATACTAGGAATGGTCATGATGTAGAGATTTTAATTGTAACATCAGGTGAGAGTTGGAATAAGTTGGGTAATATGAATTTAGAAGAAGTAAGAATAGTTAGAGAGAAAGAAGCAAAGAATGCAGCTACGATTTTGGGGGTAAAGAGTATTCGTTTTTTGAACCATAAGGATGGAAATCTTAATAGGTACGAATTAATGCCTATCCTTGTTGAGGAAATTAGAAAGAGTAACCCTAATTTTATTCTCACACATTCCCAGAAAGAGGGCCACTATGATCATAAGGAAATAAGTTGGAGTGTTAAAAGAGTTTGTAATATTGATGGAGAGCCAGCTCCAATAATAAATCCTTTTTACAAGAGTAAATACAATCCACTTACAGCATTTAAGGGTTTGTACACTTCTAATCCGATTACAAGTGGAATTAATTCTAGTACAATATATTTGTCACTTGAAAAAGTTGATATTGAAAAAAAAGTAGAGGCTATTCTTTGTCACAAAAGTCAGTTCCAAGAGAGGGAAGAAGTATACAATAGGGTGGTTACAGAAGCTCGTTTTCTTGGAATTCTTTCTAATCAGGAATATAGTGAAATGTTAAAGAGTGTGGCTTCTATCTCCTCTAAAAGGGTGGATTATTTATTTGATAATTTTTAATAAATATTAATATGGATTCTATAGAACAAAATTTTGAATCTAGAAAATCGGATATTAGTTTTCTAGAAAATGTTGGTATTGAAACAGGAGATGCATCTTCTGCATATATTGTAACTTATACTCCATATTTCAAGAATGTAGCAAGGAGAGAGTTAGAAGAAATTGATGATTCTGTTCATGTAGCAAGCCGTATTTCTGATGGTTTAGCCCTTATTACTTCAAAAAAAGATCAAAGTCTATTTTTGGAAAAGGTAAACAGCGAATCACCTATATTTTTAAAACATATTATGCCTGTTATGGATGCAGGAAGAATTGAGAAGGATTTAGAAAAGGATAAAGAGATTCTACTTAGTCATACAAAGGGGATAGTAAATATGGAGCCTGGTAGTAAATTCGCAGTTCAGTGTAGAGTAGTTGGTAGTGGTTTGCCTTATTCTGCAAAGGATATTGAGGTGCATATTGGAAATGCTTATTATGAGATGGGTAATGTTCCAACCTTTTCTGACAAGGAGATATTAAATGAAGATATTTTTGTTATCTCAATACTTATTCATGGAGATACTTTCTATCTTGGATATTCGAAGAGTAGTGAGAATCTCAATTTTCATAGTGATGAAGCAAGAATTATGGCTAGAGCAGGAGGAAGGGAAATCTCAAGAGCAGAGAATAAATTAATCGAGGCATTAGCTACATTTAATGTAAAACTGGATGGTATAGGTACTGCTTTGGATTTAGGAGCTGCACCAGGTGGATGGAGTAAGGTACTTGCAGATTACGGATATAAGGTATTAGCTGTAGACCCTGCTGCCCTACATCCAGATTTAGAGAACAATTCTAGAATAACCCATCTAAAAGTAAAATCACAAGATATTCATTTAGAGGAACCACTTGATTTATTGGTAAATGATATGAATATTGAACCCCAAGAGACAGCCAGGATAATGAATGGGGTCGCACACCTTTTGAAGGATGGAGGGTTAGCTATTGTTACTCTTAAACTGCCAGATCATCCTCAAAGGAGTATTGCTGAGTCGGTAAAGATATTAGAGGAAGAATATCAAGTGATAAAGATTAGAAGTCTGTTTCATAATAGGCAGGAGGTTACAGCTTTATTGCAAAAGAAAGCAAAATAACATATACTCTAGAAATAATTTTTAACTGTTACTACTATGAAGGTCAATCCAGGTACTAGTGGCTTGGCTCAGAATATTAGTTCGAGAACTAATACTGTTTCTAGAGCTACAAAAGTAATGCGAGCTGTTATGATGACTAGTTGTTCTCAGAACGAATACTAATTCGTAGAGAAGAACAAAGAGGGGGAGAGATTCCCCCTCTTTTTAGTACTGAATATGAGATTTAACATATCAAAAGAAAAACCAATAGTCGGAGTATGGGGGATTCAGGATTGGAGTGGGAATCCGTCCCCGGGATGGTCTGAGTACTGTCCTACACATGATCATTCTTTTTGCATTTTAGATAAAGATGGGAATATAGAATATGCTCTAGAATTAGAAAGAGTTACTAGAAAGAAACATGAATATCGTATGTCAAGATATATAGAAGAGTTTTCATATTTACTTCCAAAAGATTTTATTGCAGTATCTGTAAATCATTATGCAGGAACTTCCTTTATATCCAAAAACGGCTTATGGAGAATAGAGAGTACACCATTTGACATATCGGATTTAATAGTTAGAACAAAGGCATATATCAATAGGAAAGAAAGAGAAGCATATATATGTTCTCATGAGTTAGCTCATATAGGCTCAATTCTCCCTTTTGTAGGAGATTTTGAAGAGAATAGTTTACTTGTGCATATAGATGGATTAGCTTCTCAGTCCTGTTTTTCGGTATTTCAATATATAAATGGCAAAATAAAATATATTCACCATGGTTGGGAGCCACTAGAGGTTGTTCAATTATTTGGTTTTAATGATTTGACTTGTGGGATGTTAGGATTAGATGATAATCATAGATTGGCTGCTCCTGGGCGATTAATGGGATATAGTTCATATGGGAAATATAATAAAAAAATAAGAGATTGGTTAAAGAAAAATAATTGGTATTTTAATCATTGGAAAAACCCAACAAAATTGTTTAATGATATTAAGAAGGAATTTGGGTTAGATATTAAAGAGTTTGATTTAAAGAATCAATTTTTCATGGATATCGCAGCTGTTTGTCAGAGAGAATTTGAAGAGATAGTATACGATTTGGTTCTTAAGTATAAGAAAGAAACAGGTTCTAATACTTTGTACTTTTCAGGAGGCTCTGCTTTGAATATTAATTTAAATACGAGATTTGAATTTTCTAAAATGTTTAATAATGTATATGTTCCTCCATGCTGCTCTGATACAGGTTTAGCATTAGGAGCAGTTTCTATAATTCAGAAATTAAGAGGAGGAATAGTAAAGAAGCATTCTCCATTTATAAATAATATTGGAGTAGAAAAAAAGAAAGTAGTTAAGCTTACGAATGCATTGGTTGAACAGATTGTAGATAGATTATATCAAGAAGAGGTTATGGGTGTATGTATAGGATATTCAGAAAGTGGACCTAGAGCTCTTGGTCACAGGAGTATTTTAGCGATACCTTCTTCTATAAATATGTATGACAGAGTAAATAGTGATATCAAGAAAAGAGAATGGTACAGACCTCTCGCTCCAATTATTATTGATGAGTTAGCTGAGATGGTCTTTCCTAATTCTACAAAAACTGATTTATCAAAATATATGCTATGTAATTTTAATATTAGTGAAGAGTGGAAAGAAAAGATTCCTGCTGTTGTACACGTAGATGGTAGTGCAAGAGCTCAGGTAATATATAAGGGGGATAAGGAGTTAGAACCTATTTATCAGATTTTAAAGAGAATGTGGGAAAAATATAAGATACCCTGTTTAATAAACACCTCTTTTAATGGTCCAGGTCAGCCTATTGTTCATACTGATGAGGATGCAGTAACTACTGCAAGGAATTTAGGCATTAATTTCGTATTACTTGATGATAAGGTTGTAGAAACAACTAACTATGAGAAGTAGTGAAAAGATAGCACTTGTAGCTCCCCCGTGGTGGTTAATACCTTCAAAAAACACTGTAACGGCTACAGAGCATTTAGTAGAAGATTATGGGTATCATTTAAATAGGTTGGGATACAGTAATGTTATTTTTTCAAGAAAGAGAGATAGTACAGACAACTTTGATATTTCTGATTTAAATAACTATTCAAATACTTACATATATACTAAAGTCTCAGATATAAATAAAAAATTTTTTAGAAAGAACAATTTGTTTTTCTTTCTGATATACATTCTAAAAGTTTCTTTAAAGATTAAAAGGTTAGGAATAAAAAAAATAATTGTTTTTCAAACATTCCCATTCTGCTTTTGGATTAAACTTCTTAATCCTCGTAGTAGGCTTCTTTTTCATATAGGTAGCCATGAGATTTCAAGAAGAGAAAACTATTTTAATTATGGGTATATACCAGATAGTTTAGGAAAGAGAGTTTTAGGGAAGATAGATTATGTATTAGCGGTAAGTAAGCATTTGAAAAGAGGGATAGAAGATAGATTTCCAATGTTTAAGGATAAAATTAAGGTCGTTTATGCGGGTATAGATACAAATGTTTTTAAAAATAAGGAAGGTAATGTTTATAATCAAATAATTATTTTCGCAGGTAGAGTAGTCCCTGAAAAAGGTCTTTATCTTTTAATCAATGCTTTTAAAAATTTAAAGAAGGAGTTTAAGAGATTAAGGCTTTATATTATTGGAGAGTGTCTTGGTCCAAATACCCCAATTGATTTTGAGGAAATATTTAAAATTGAAGGAGTAGAAAGATATGCTTTGTTACCTAGAAGGGAATTGGCTAAGGTACTAAGAAAGGGCTCTATATTCGTATATCCAGTAATTATGGATGAAGCTTTTGGACTTGCACCGATAGAGGCTATGGCTTCTGGTCTTGTTACAGTTGTTTCTAATTCAAATTCAGGGTATAGGGAAATTATTAAAGATGGTGTAAATGGTTACTATTTTAAGTTTAATGATGAGAGGGACTTAGAGAGGGTTTTAAAGAGAATACTTCTTTCTTTAGACAAGCAGGATATGGTTAGGGAGAGTGGGATTAGAATAGTGAGAGAGAGTCTTAATTGGGATAGTTGTATTAAAGAAACAGTAAAGTATTTTAATTATAATGAGAGTAATATGTAGTGATATAAGCGGGAAGGCAGTTGAAAAAAGTGAGATAAATTTTATAGCAGCAGGTATTGATAGAAATAGATACAAATTATTTAGAAGTGATATTAGGGATATTAGATTGAATAAAAGAAATGTTGATAGAATAGTGAGTA
>CAZQHF010000031.1:0-8929 GCA_964593535.1 uncultured Candidatus Saccharibacteria bacterium | reverse complement strand
GAAGATCTGTCTCTTATTTTAAGCGGCTCATCCAAGATATCAATTAAGAAAATATTTCTTTCCTTTAATCTCAATAGAAATAATTCATAATCCTCGATAGAAGAAGGTATAGTTTTGAAATAGTGGTAAAAGATTGTTGCAGGTAGGCTTCTATAGTGTCTAATATCTCTGCTAGGATTCATTTTATTTGGGAGGTAGAAATATCTTTTCCCTGAGGGAGGGGGACCTTCTGCAACTAGTAAAGTTTCTATCTTTTTTGGTCTGTACTTCTCAGATAGTTCAAAATATGGGATACCCATCTTACCAGGTAATAAATATTTTATTATAAATATTACCCAAAAAAATTATAAACAAACAAAACTAAGATAACGGGATCACAATGCCCTCCATACCAATTACAAAGGACAACATAGACAAACTCTTAGAGTTCTTACCCTATTTTGAAGACAAATCAAATATATTCTCTACCGAAGTGGATTGCTGGACAGAGTACCCAGAAAGAGTTGACAATTTTTTAAGGGCTCTCCAAAAAGAAAATTTCACTGTGCATTTCCCAGAATACAAGCGCAGGGAAGACATTTATTCATTCATCGACAGAACTATTCCTTTATCAGAAGCAAACCTAGACGACATCGCATCTATATTCAAAATTATGATGGCGGGAGAAAGAATTAGGATGGGGGGAGGATACATAGCAGATCTAATTGAAAATGGATTAGTCCTTGACATATTAAAAAGATTAAAAGAGATTAGGGATGAAATGGACTAGTCGCTCTTAAAAGAAAGCCTTCCCCATCTGTTTTTGCATTCCTTACAGTACCAAGAAGGAGAGTCTTCATCAATACAGCACCCGCCTAGCTCAATTTCTCCCTTGTGGTATGATTCTACCATACCCCCTCCTGGCATTCCATAACAAATTGGGACGGTATTCTCTCTCCCGCATTTTGGGCATTTTGGATTTTCTTCCATGCCTAATAATTATTTCACAATTATATAACTCTATGGAAGAATTTTTTTTCCATATCTTTATATATTTGATTTTATAATATATGGATAAAAGGTGAAACTATTTGACTAAATACTGCATTTATTGTGGATCTCAAATATCAGAAAATGCAAAGTATTGTATTTATTGTGGGAATATGGGTAAAACTCCTCAATCTGCTCAATATCAAACGTATACTGCTCCACAAAATAGTACTTATTACCTGTTTTTTGATACAGAAACTACTGGCCTTCCTAAAAGAAGAAATGCGCCAGTTACAGACATTCATAATTGGCCTAGACTTGTTCAGATTGCATGGATGCTTTTTGATGAATATGGAAGAAATCTTAATTCAGAATGCCATATAGTAAAACCAGATGGGTTTGTCATTCCTTTTGACGCACAAAATGTGCATGGCATTTCAAATGAAAAGGCTCATAGAGAAGGGAACGATCTAAGATATGTCTAAATAGATTTTCCGAAGCTATATCGAAATCTTCTTACCTAGTAGCCCATAATATGGAGTTCGATTATAATGTTGTGGGATCTGAATTCATAAGAAACAGAATGAACAATAGTCTAGATTATATTAATAAAATTTGTACAATGAAAAGTACAACTAATTATTGTAAAATCCCAAATAATTATGGATACAAGTGGCCAAGTTTAATTGAATTACACTACACTTTATTCAATCAAGTTTTCCAAGAAAGACACAACGCCGATTATGATGTAAGTATGTGTGCTAAATGCTTCTTTGAGTTAAAAAGAAGAGGTGTTATTTAGAAAGATAATAATATTGAAAAAAATAGAAAAAATAAGGAAAAAAATATTTTCTCATATCATAGAATAAATTTAGTTTAAATAAATAGAAAATCTTATATAATTATCAAAATATAAATTAGCCATGTGGGATAATCTTTCTAACGAAGATTTTTTCAATTTACTCAATTATTATATCGATTGCATTCATAAAGAAGAATTGAAGTCTCTTAATTTTAATTACAAAGGGGATGGCAAATATTTCTATTCAACAGTCTTTAATGAGGAACCCTTTTTCTTTACTGGCAGAGAACAGATCACCCTTAAGAAGGAAGGTGGAATAAAAGCTATCATTGAAGAATATGAAATAGCAAGGAAAAATCAACCTATTTTTTACGGCTACCCTTTATACATCAATCCCTCAGGGGTCTTATCCCCAATTTTTTATTTTGAGATATTTCTTGATAAGGGTCAAACTGAAGTTACATTAACAAAAGAATCTGTTTTCCCAGAATTCAATCATTATATTTTCCTAAACAAAGACTTATCGATTGAAGAAATTGAAAATATAAGAACCGAAATAGAAGAGAAGGACTCCTTTTTTGAAAAAATTGAGAAGGTATTATCCCTTATAGAAATGGATAAGAATAGTTTATATCCTTCCCACGAGAGATGTACGTTCTGTGGCAATCATTTTAAGAATAAAGAGAAAAATTTTCTCAAGGCAGGGGATTACTGCCCTTTTTGTAATAAGCAACTTCCATATACCTTAGATAAGAATCCTATTTTACCTGGCCAGTCCCCAAAAGTATTGAATAAATCTATAATTTATTTTGGTGCAAAGACAGGGTATACCGCTGGACTTCTTCAGGAGCTTGAAAAATTAAAAAAATTAACATCAATTAATAACAGTGGAAATTCAATTAATTTAATTATAAAAGGAAATGATTTAGGGGCAAAATCTTCTATTAAAGATCCCGTTCTTGAGTTATTCAAATTAAATGAGTCTCAAGAAAAAGCTCTAAGAAGCTCATTATCAAATCCTATAACAGTTATAACTGGGCCGCCTGGAACTGGTAAATCGCAAGTAGTCCTAAACATAATAGGTAATGCAATTTACAACGGTCAAAAAGTTCTTTTTGCCAGTAAAAACAATAAAGCTGTTGACGTTGTCTCTGACAAATTAAAATCTGTTTTTAGTGAGAATTTTATTGTAAGGATGGGGAGACAATCTTATAGGCAGAATACAGTTATTGAAATGTCCTCAATATTAAGAAAAAAAGATTCGCTAGAGTCTACTGAGAACTTAAAAGAATATCTAAAAGGAATTAATGTTTTAGGGGGGGATAAAGAAAAAATAAAAGATAAAATAAAAGACCTCTCAAATATCAATAGGGATATAGAAATAATCTATAAGGAAATTGATTTATTTACCCAAGGTGTTCCCGAAGGTCTTAATCGAGAATACCAAGAGGATAAATACGCTTATCTTTCAGATTTAGATATAGACTCAGATCTAAAACAATCAAATAATCTATACTTCTCACTAGAAAAAGTTGAAAAATCGATAGAAAACAATCTGTCAAAATTAGAGAATCTAAAAGCGAAATGTATCACTCCGGAATACCTATTAAAATCTGATATACCTTTAGATCAGATAGATGAAAGACAGGCTGAAGAAGATATAGACTCGTCCAAAATTATAATAGAAAAAATTAAAGAATCAGAAGCTTCTCTCTCTAAGATTACACAGGACATTAAAGAGTTAGTTGACAAAACTACATTGCCATTAAAAGTTATAAACGAATCTACCAAATATAACCTAAACTCGTTTGAAGAGAAAAGGTTGTTGGGGGATATAGAATTCTTAAATAAGACTAAGGATTCCTATTCAATTCTTAAATTATTGGATTCTGCACTTAACATAAAAACAAATATTGTTCAAAATGATCTTGAAATACTAAGATCAATAATCAAAGAGAAAATGGAACTTCTATCTAGTATTGAAGAAAATCATAATATTCTAAGGAATATTGCTACAACTAACAACATCTCTGGAAAATATATGGACCTCTCATCAAAAACTAATTTCGATGCTATAAGCCCAATTGAAGTTAAAAGGGACATAAGTATAATCAACTCAAAATTGAGTATTAAAGACAAAATATATTCTGCCCTTTCTAGAAATTATTTGGCAGATAGGCACTACGCAATAATGAAAAAATATCTTGATCAATTGAATCCTCAATTTAGATCTTATGTAGAAAAAACAATCCAATTTGATACAAAGGGGATTACAGAATTTCTAAAAATGCTTCTTATATTTAAGAACTTTTCAAATATTCAGATGGAATTGGGGGAGCAAAATAAGAGAGTTGAAGCAATTACATCACAAGAAGAAAAGATAAGAGAAAAATACTTTAAGACTAAAGATGAAATAAAATCTTTAGAAATCAAGTCAAATCTAGAAGTATTCCTCATATTTAAGAAAAACTATGATATTCTTGAAGAAGAGCTTAGATCCAACATAATTAAGAAAAATTCTCTTGATCATTTAGAACTTATCAAATTACTTGAAAATATAATACTATTAAAGAAGATATCGGCTCTTAAAAAAGAAGAAGCTCTAAATTCAGAAGAACTTCAGGAACTTACAAATGAAATAGATGTTATTAGATCTAAATACTTTAAACAATCTAAGAAATCTACAACAGAAATATTGCCTAGCAACATATCTTATCTCCTCTTCCAGAAAAGAGAATCTGATCTAAACAAGATATTGAAGGGGCTTCACCAAGATAAAAATAATCTTTTAAATGAGGAAAAAGAGATATTTGAAAAATATTATTCAAAACTCTCAAGTGACTGTAAGAGTTATGTAAATAAGAATATATTACCAGAAAAAAATAGGTCAAAAATCCTATTAGAAATTTTGATAAATCAGAAAAAAATAAACGAATTGTTCAAAGATATAGATAATAAGAATTCTATTTTATTACAAGAGCCCTCGATATATGATCTTGAGAATTCTATCGATGAAATAAAGGAAAGAAAAATTAAACTTTCTAGGGAAATAGTTCAAAATCATTGGATTAATAAATTAAAAAATATTACTTCCCCGGAAGAAGTTACAATTGAGAGATACATTGATGCTTTAGAAAAACTGCAGAGAGGCTACTTAAATACTCCTTTGTGGCGAGAACTTGTTGAAACTCAAAAATCTTGTATGCCTAAGGTATTGGAGTATTTCCCTGCTTGGGTAGTTACAAACCTTTCCGCCAAAAATAGCTTGCCGCTTGTATCAAATTTATATGATTTGTTAGTTATTGATGAAGCGTCACAATGTGATATTGCTTCTGTTTTGCCTCTTTTATATAGGGCAAAAAGAGTCGTGATAATTGGAGACCCAAAGCAGCTTAGACATATCTCTATCTTAAAAGAACAGGAAGATAAGAAATTAGCGGGTAAAAATAAAATCGAAAAACTTTATGTTGATTATTCTTACAGTAAAAATTCTTTGTATGATTTAGGTGAAAGAATTGTAAAATCAAATAATCAAAACCCTATTCTCCTAGATGAGCACTATCGTTCCCATGAAGATATCATCAGTTTTTCAAATCAATACTTCTACGAAAATAATCTTAAGATAAAGACAAGCCCCTCAAACTTTATTGAATCAGAAATTACTCCACCTGGAGTTCTATGGATAGATGTCAAAGGAAAAGTTATATATCCGGGGAACAGCTGCTACAATTACGAAGAGATAAAAGAGATAGCTAACGTTTTGAAGAAACTTAAGGACAATAATATGAAGAATTGTTCTTTTGGCGTTGTAACATTTTTCAGAGAACAGAAAGAGAGAATATTTGATAAAATTAATTCTTCTAAAGAACTTAAAGAGATTAATGTTTCAGTTGGAACTGCACACACTTTCCAAGGAGATGAGAGGGACATAATGATTTTATCTCCAGTTGTGTCTCAAGGTGTGAGTGACAGAACGCTTAACTGGATTAAGAGTACAACACAGTTACTAAATGTTGCAGTAACAAGAGGGAGAAGTTCATTAATAGTTGTCGGGGACCGAGAAAAATGTATATCTTCTGGCGGGATTTTAAAGAATTTTGTTGAGTACGTTGATAGTAATAAATATAAAAAACTCCAGTTTGATTCTACAGTTGAAGAAAAATTATACAAAGAATTAAAGAAGGCAGGAATAAAAGTAATTCCCCAATTTTGGACAAAAGTCATGGGCGATAAATCCTACAGGTTGGATTTTGCAATGTTTGTAAATGGGAAAAAGTTTGATATCGAAGTTGATGGGGAAATGGCACATTCAAGTATGGCGGATTATGATGTTCTTAGAGATATTCATATGAGAATGGACAACTGGTATGTTAGGAGATTTAATGCACGTGAAATCAATAACAATCTAGAAAATGTCGTTGAAGAGATTAAAAGATTATGCTGATAATTTAGTATCAGAATGCTAAAAATAAATATTGGAGGAATGCCTTTGGAAAAAATAAAATGCCTTAGTTGTGGAAGTGAAAATAGCAAAAATTCTGTATACTGTGAAAATTGTGGTGCGTCTCTTTTCAAGCTCGATATTGAAAATGAAATTAAAAAAGAGGAAAAACCAAAATCTTTTAACAAAAAATTATTGATAATACCTGTAGTAATTTTAGGGATTATAGTTTCTTATTATGCATTTTTTTCAGGATATCAAACTGAAGAGGCGTACGAACTGTTCTATATGTCAGATGAAGAAATAAGATTGGCAAATTCAAAAATTGATGAATATAATCAATATGTTAGCATGGTGGAATCTAAATATCCCTATTTATTTGAAGATACTCAAGATTACAACATATCAAGTTCTGACAGATTAAAAGCTCTTGGAGAATACTTCAACTATTCCAAAGAAGGAGATCTTATTTATGAAGAAGTATTCTCGCACTTAGAAAAGGCAAAAGAATATGCTATAAAAGTAAAAAGATTAAGACTCCCAGGATGGTATTATGAATGTGCTGATTATCAAACTCGTGCAATTGATAGTTGGATCAAGTCTTATGAAGCTCATGAAGAAGGTGAAGATAATGGAGGTAAACTTCTAAATGCAAAAATAAATATGCAAGCTGCTGAATATGATTACTCCCTAGCTTTGTTTTATGGATATTACATAATTGAAGATCTAGATGGCTATTCTTTAATTAAAATTCAAGAGGAATTCGAAACTGTAGTTTCACTTTTAGACAGTTCTTTAGAGTATTTGGACCTTGCTAATGGAGAAATAAATACAACAAATTTATCAAAGATAAAAAAAGAAATATTATGCGAAAAAGAATTTTGGGATTATGGGTTAAGTGGAATAAAAGCAGAAATCCAAGGAAATGAGGCTCTTAGTAGTTCATATTATCAAAAAGCTAGTTCATCTTTGGAGAAATGCGGCATAGCTAATTTTGAACCTTACTACAATGAGCTTAAAAATTGGGAAAAATCTAACGTGGATTCAAAATATGAAAATGAAGATTCATTAATTTTGGAAGGAGATAACTACTACAAAAAAGCAAATCAAATATGGTATGATAATTATGAAGAGTGATACCAAATGATACCTGTAGTATTTGGAACCGGTGGAAGAAACAAAACAATTACAAGTGGTACATTCTACTGCCCAACATGTAATTCAGAACAAGAATACAACCATAAAAAAGCTAAGAAATACTTTACCTTGTATTTTGTGCCATTAATCCCTTTGGAAGAGGGAGGGGAGTTCATTGAATGCAATAATTGTAAGTCTACTTTTAATTTAAATGTCTTACAATATAGGCCTTCCCTAGGAAAAGACGAGTTTTTGTCAGAATGTAAAATAGCTTTAAAAAAATTGATAATAATGATGGCACTGGCTGACGGACATATACATGAGAATGAAATTCGTGGGATAAGTGATATTTACAGCGGATTGATTGGAAGAAAAGTAAGTTTGGAAGAAGTCCAAAAAGAAATTCAAGAAGTAAAAAATGAAGGATTGACAATCCAAGAGTATCTTAAAAAAATAGCCCCATACCTAAATGATTTTGGCAAGGAATCCATCATAAAAAATGTATTTTTTATTTCCTTGGCTGATGGATATATTGATGATTCTGAAAATAAATTAATGATTGAAATTGCTACAAGCTTAGGAATATCTCCTGCACATTATAGGGGAATTATAAATTCTATATCCCAAGAGATGACAGAAGCTAATCTGAAGAATACTTTAATATGCCCTAAATGTAAAAATGAAACCCCAAACGACTCAGATTTTTGTCAATTTTGTGGATTTAATATTAGTGGGAATAATAGCCCTTCTAGTAAATTTGAAGAAAATTGTAATGAGATAATTTCATTTGTAGTATCGGAATTAAAAAAGGGTAAAACTGAAGCTCAGATTACAAAAACGCTTGAGAAGTTAGGGATGAAAAAGGCGCATGCTAAAGATTTCATAATAATGGGTGTGGCGGAATATAAAAAGCAAAATGGCTAATTTTCATTCTTCTTATTAATAATGGCGATAAAATGAAAGAAGAAAAAAGAAATTGTTTTTATGATAAGGCGTCTATTGTTGCTGGATCTGGTTAGGGTAGCAAACCTCGATCTGGGCAACTCCATTATATTCTGTAATTACTCCAGTTACATAAATCGTTTTTCCCCTATAGTAAATCTCAGGGGATACTGAAAAATTAGGACGACATCGACCCCATACAACAACAGTAAAACGGTTTTGATCTGGATAGTCTCTACCTATGTTAAGAAATGTGGGTTTTCCATTGCTTGAAGAAGCATAACGAGTACTAACAACATTTCCGTATACAGTTATCGTCTCGCCTATGTGGTATTTTGCCTGATTCCAATGTATTGATTGAGGCGCCTCTTTCTGACTTATTTCAGGAATTTTTTCTTGAACTGGTATTATAACTGGATTAGAAACACTTGTTGAAGTATAATTCCTAGATATGCATCCAAGATTCACTGTTAACAACAAAGCTAACAATATTAAAACAATCATTTTTTTGTTCATTGTTCACGCCAATATTATTATATTTTATTGATATATAAAAATATGGAAAAATCTTCTAATTTTACCCCTAATTTTGCCCACCATTAGTCTTAAATAGAAAAGTTACTGCTATACTTTCATGA
>CAZQHF010000030.1:0-8950 GCA_964593535.1 uncultured Candidatus Saccharibacteria bacterium | reverse complement strand
TCAACAAGTGGTTCAAGCTTAGTTTTAAGTTTTTCTATCTCCACTTTTATCTCTGCTGCTTTCTCATAATTACCACTTCTTGTAAGAGCTTCTCTCTCTTTCTCCATACTCTCTATCTTTCTTTTTAACTCTCTTAACTCTTCAGGCTCAGAAGACACTTCCAGCTTAATCTTGCTTGCAGCTTCATCTATCAAATCAATTGCTTTATCTGGTAAAAATCTATCTTGTATATACTTTTCTGACAGAACAGCAGCAGCAGTTATTGCCTCATCGGAAATCTTTACTCTATGGTGAGCCTCATATCTGTCTCTTAAACCTCTAAGTATTTCAATCGTTTGATCTACGGTAGGTTCTCCTACAAGCACTATTTGAAATCTTCTTTCAAGTGCCGCATCTTTCTCAATATACTTTTTATACTCATTTAATGTAGTTGCTCCAATAATCTGTATATCTCCTCTTGCAAGTGCAGGTTTAAGCATGTTAGATAAATCCATCTGTCCTTCAGGAGCCCCACTTCCTACAATTGTATGAAGCTCATCTATAAAAAGAATTGTATCTCTCCCTGATTTCTCAAGCTCTTTAAGTACTTTTTGTATCCTCTCCTCATACTCTCCTCTGTGACTTGCTCCTGCTATGAGTGCTGCAACATCAAGCTCTTTTACTGTTTTATGAAGAAGTACCTCAGGTACATTTTCTGTCGCAATACGATATGCAAGTCCTTCTGCAATTGCAGTTTTACCCACCCCTGGCTCTCCTATTAAAACAGGATTATTCTTTTTTCTTCTACAAAGTATTTGTATTACTCTAGTTATTTCATCACTTCTTCCAATTACAGGATCTATTTTTCCTTCCTTTGCTAACTTAGTTAAATCCCTTGAATATTTATCTAGTGTAGGAGTAATAGAGGACTTTTCAACCTTTTCACCACTTTCATCACCCTCTCCTACAACTTTTATTACTGCCTGTCTTGCCTGTGGAAGAGATATTCCATACTTTTCAAATATCTGCGAAGCTATACCCTCGCCTTCTTCGATAAGACCAAGAAGAATATGCTCACCTCCAATATAGTGATGACCTAACTCTTGAGATTCATAAAATGCAAGTTGTAATACCTCCTTTGCCCTAGGGGTAAGCCCTGGAGTACCATATGTAATACCTTCATCACTTCCAATCACTTCATTTAACTGATCCTGCAGTAGTTCATTATCTACTTTCAACTCTTTAAGTACTCTTACAACAACATCATCATAATTTACTGATGCCCACAATAGATGTTCCGTATCAATATTTCTACTCCCACTATCAACAGCTTTTTCAGCTGCCATTTGTATAATTTCCTTTGCTCTTTGCGAAAAATATGTTGATATATCTACTGATTCCTGAGACATATCTCTTTCTTAAAATAAATTAACTCTCTTTAATATACTTCTATTGATTACTATTCGTCAATTTAAGAGATTTCAGATCTTCTCTCTTTAAGAAAATTACTCCATAATTCTATAAAATCAAGAAGTGTTGCGACATAACTAAGTTCATTTCTTTCATTATTTTCAAACTCTGTCATATAAATACCTATTAATTAATTTATATTGTTATATTATGAAATCTACTGCCTAAATGAGTCCTGATAATCACTAAAATATCTTATAATAATTTCATCAGAATAGTTATCCCTCATGGAACTGCCAGATGGAAAGCTCATTTCATAAACACAACACTTCTTACACAGAAACAGAATTGTTCTCCCTAAAAGACTAATCTGTAGCTATTTTCCTCTTAGAGTCCCTTTCTTTTATCCTTCTTACATAATTATCTCTCATAGAGATACCTGCTATATACTTATTAGCAGCCATATATGTAACAACATATGTTTTACCATCAAGCAAAACTTCTTTTGAAAAAGAAGATATAGCAATTTTATCATCAGAGGATGCAACTTCTTTTACAATTTCCAACCCTTTTTTAACTAATTCTTCATATACTTCTTTTTTATAAATAGGGATATCCCACAAATCTCGATTTGCCTGTGAACTCTTACCTTCCTTATAACTTAACTGAAAAAGAAGAGATTCGTCATCATCTGACAAGCCCTTCCCCTCTATAGTAAATGCCCTGTCTGAAGGGATTTTTTCAAATCCTTTCTCATCCTCCCAAGAGAAAAGAGTGTATCCCTCCTCATTATTATCAATTAGAAAGGCAGGAAATTTAGCTGTAACATCTATTTCATAATTTTCATAATTATCTTCAATTGACATAGAGATATTATAAAATATTAAAGCAATATCATACCATATTTAGCCGTAGTATTTAACTCTGTTATTTACAAATTTCTTCAATGTATAGGTTATGTACAGATATCTTAGTCTAGACAATCAATTTATTATAATCATCTATAACATAATCAGAAAGCTGATATACAAAATCATCATTCCACCCCCTATTAAGTATTCCAATTGTAAATATTCCAGCACCCTTAGCAGATTGTAAACCAAAAAAAGAATCTTCAAATGCAACACACTCTGTTTCTGTACAGCTCAAATACTCCAACCCCTTAAGATATGCTTCAGGACTAGGCTTCCCTTTAACAACATCAAATCTGTCAATAACTTTCTCAAAGTATGTATATATCCCAAAGTGGGTAAGAATATTCTTCACATGAGCCTTTCGAGAAGAAGTAATAATTACTTTTCTTTTATTCTTAATTTCACTATTCTTTAAAAAATCTCTAATCCCTGGAAGGGGATATATCTCACTATTCATCTTCTCACTAACTAGTTTGTTTTTGTATTTATAAAATAAATCATTTAATTCTTGGCTTGAAAACTCTGTAATGCCGTTAGAAGCTAAATACTCTATTATTCCTTCTCTTGATCCTCTTCCTGAGATATATTTCATAAAATCATCTCTAGTAAAATCAATATTAAACATTTCCTTAAACACGAAGGCATATGCATCAACATTTAGTTTATCAAGATTAACCAATGTACCATCAAAATCAAACAACAATCCTTTTGAATTTAATATCCTTTCTTTTACATCTTCAATTGAATTGATCATAATATTGTATTAGAAAGAGGTAATTATATATACTTCAAACCAACAGCATTTCTTGCTTCCTGTATAGTTTCTTTAGCATTCTTCTTTGCAATCATTCCACCTCTTTTAGCTATTTCTAAAACCTCAGAATCAGACATCTGTGATTTCTTCTCTTGAAAATCTGTTAGATACTTTCTTAAAGACTCCATTATTACACCCTTTAAATCTTTCATGACACCCTCTCCATTCATATGCTTACTAACCAGCTCATCAATTTCTCTTTGTCCACTTTCATCAGAAACAAACTTCCCTATTTTAATCAATGAATCCAAAGACTCTGACATCTCCCCTGCAAATGCACTTTGTGCTCTCTTTACTTTATTCAATGAAACATCTACTGGATCATCAAGCAGTATTGCTCCATTAGGATTGCTCTTACTCATTTTACCCTCGCCAATCAATGACATAATCCTTACAGGCTCACCCAATGAAAGCATTTTAGGTATTGGAAATACCTCTCCATGCTCCTTGTTAAACTCCTTTGCTAGATACCTCGCCATTTCAATATGAGCACTCTGATCCTCTCCAACTGGAACATACTCTGCTTTCTGAAGCAGAATATCACAAGACATCATAACTGGATACATTGCAAGAAGCAAAGAAGCATTAGACACATCAATATTTTTCTTTATTTTCTCTTTTAGAGTAGGTACTCTTAAAAGTTCTGAAATACTAATTAATCTTGAAAGGTATAGATTAAGCTCAGAAATTTCTTCAATAAGATGAGATTGTATAAACACATCACAATTCTCCTTATCAAGACCAAGAGCAAAATAATCCTTAAGAATATCTACAACATACTTCTGAGTATCCTGAGGTTTTGCATCAGTAATCGCATGAAGATCTGCAACAAAAACCATAGGTCTTTCTATCTTTTTTTCTCTCTGTAAAGACACAATAGTATTAACAGACCCAATTACATTTGCAATTGTAAGACCGCCTGATGGTCTTATACCTGTAACTATTTTTACTTTATACCCACTCTTTTTCATATTCTAATTATACATCAAACAATGAATTAATATATAATAAAAGAGATGAAACTTGAAGATTTTAAGAGCCTAAAAGAAATACATGAATATTTTGCACTGCACAACAGCTGTAAATTAAAAAAATATGCAACACAACCAGTATATGAACTTACACCTCCTAAATCAGGCATTGTCTTTATAGGAGAGGCTCCTGGAGTAAATGAAGACAAGCAGGGAAAACCATTTGTAGGTGCAGCAGGAAAGCTTTTAGATGAAATGCTAAGAAGCATAGGATACACAAGAGAAGATGTATATGTAACAAATGTAGTTAAATACAGACCTCCGGAAAACAGAGAACCTCTGCCTGAAGAAAAAGAAGCCTGCAGAGTATGGGTAAATGCAGAACTCCTCTTTATCAAACCTAAAGTAATCGTTGCTCTCGGAAGGCATGCTCTTGAAAGATTTCTTCCGCAGGAACATGTATCAATAGCCCATGGGCAAGTATTTATACACAGTAGTGGCATACCTGTATTTGCAATGTATCATCCTGCAGCAGCTCTTTACAACCCTAACCTAAAAGAAACACTCCAAGAGGATTTTCTTAAACTTAAAGACTTTCTTGATGGTAAAATACAACCCTTAGAAAATGAAGATGATAATCAAGAAGAAAAACAGCTTTTAATTAACGAGATACTTAAACTTTAATCAGACCAGCTTACATCATAAAAGATCTTTTCAGCAGCAGTTTCATACTCTGATATCTCCGTTGCATTAAACCATATCCCAATTTCCCTTTCTGCATTCTCTACACTATCAGATGCATGAAGCATAGACCTTGTAACTCTGCCCTGTTCATCTGCCAATGCAAAAGAATCAAGAGAATAATCAGCTCTAATTGTTCCTACATCACCATCAGCTGGACTTGTACTACCAAGCATTTTTCTTACACCTGAAATTACCCCAAAACCTTGAAGAACCATTACAAGAACAGGACCACAGGTTAAATAATTAATGTTTGACTCTCTAATCCACTTTCCTCTCTCAAGAGAATCCCAGCTAGAAGTGTCCTCACCTCTTGCTTCAGCTCCCTTTTTAGCCTTTTCACCTGTTTCAATTAAATATTTAGGATCATCACTATAATGCTTGCCTACCATTTCTCTACTGGGAGTAAGCATTTTCATAGCTACAATCTTAAACCCCTTTCTCTCAAATCTGCTAATTATCTCCCCTACTATTTGTCTTTGTAATACATCAGGTTTAAATATTACTAAAGTCTTCTCTTTGTTCTTTTCCAGCATACTGTTTACATATCAAATTATTTAGTTATTGTATCACATCTAATGTATAATTTGTGCATGAATGATTTTGAAAATATATTTAAAGAAATACAAAGTAAAAGTAAATGGGAGAAAGATTCTTTGCAAAAAATACTTAAAAAGTATCCTAAGGAAGGAAAAGGCCTTTACAGACATGATGAATTAGTAAGAGAGTATAAAAAACTAACTGATGAAAAGAAGATACACCCAGATAAAACGGTAGAGAAAAGAATAAGGATGAAACCAACAAGAACACACTCTGGTGTAGCAACGGTTACTGTAATGATGATGCCGTATATGTGTCCAGGAAATTGTATATTCTGCCCAAACGAGCTCAATATGCCAAAATCTTACATATCATCTGAGCCGGGAGCACAAAGAGCATTAAAGAATAACTTTGACCCATATCTTCAGACATACAATAGAATAGCAGCACTGCAAAATATTGGGCATAGTACGGATAAAATAGAGTTGATAATACTTGGTGGTACATGCTCTGTATACCCTGAGAACTATCTAATCTGGTTTACAAAAAGATGTTTTGATGCAATGAATAGTTTCAACAGCACTTCATACCAAAAAGATAGTGGTATTGAAAATATAACATGGGAAGATCTTTTTAACTCTCAAAAAATCAATGAGTCTTCTAAATGTAGAAATGTAGGGCTAGTATTTGAAACAAGGCCAGATTACATTACAGAAGATGAAATTGTAAGATTAAGAAAACTTTGTGCAACTAAAATACAGATAGGTGTACAGAGTTTAGATGATGAGATACTTAAGCTCAATAATAGAGGTCATACAGTTCAAGAAACAAAAAAGGCATTTGAGCTTCTTAGGCTTGGAGGATTTAAAATTCATGCCCACTGGATGCCTAATTTGTATGGCTCTAATATTAAAAAAGATATTAAAGATTTTAAAAAACTTTGGGGTAAGGACTTTTGTCCTGATGAATTAAAGATATATCCTACATCTATTATAAAAAATACTGTATTAGAGAAATACTTTAACGAAGGAAAATATACTCCATACACATACAATGAGCTTCTTTTCCTTTTTACATCAATACTCCCCCTTACTCCAAGATATTGCAGATTATCAAGAATTGTTAGAGATATTCCTGCAGGAGAAATAGTAAGTGGAAATAAAATAAGTAATTTTAGAGAAATAGCAGAGAAAGAAATATTAAAGAAAGGAAAAAAACTTCAAGATATTAGAAGCAGAGAAATAAAGGAGGAGGACATTACTCTTAATAATTTAGAGAAAGAAATAATAACTTACAGGACATCTGTTTCAAAAGAGTATTTCATCTCATACAAAACAAAAGATAGTGATAAAATATGTTCATTTTTAAGATTATCCATTCCTCTGAAAGAGCCATTTATAGATGAATTAAAGAATTCCTCTGTTATAAGGGAGGTACATGTATATGGTAATGTTGTAAATATTGGAGAAGAAGGAAATGGTAATGCACAGCATCTTGGTTTAGGTACAAAGATGATTAAGATTGCAGAGGATATTTCAAAGAAAAACGGCTTTAGAAAAATATCAGTAATATCTGCAGTAGGAACAAGACAGTATTACAGAAAGCTTCTGTTTACTGACCATACACTATATATGTCAAAAGAAATATAGTTAATAATAGCTATTTCCTTACATTTATCCTATTTATATATTCTCTATACTCTTCTAACACTTCCATCTTAGAATTAATTATCTCTTGTGCCCTATTGCGGGAAATATTAAAAGACTGCCAGTTATTTGAAGAGTCTCTCCCCTGTACTCTCCAATACATATAATATGCAAACTCTCCCTTTATACTCTCATCAGAAATATCTAACACCTTAACCGTAACAGGAACAGCATCATCAGACAAAGTAGTTAAGTAGTAAACATCAATCTTTTTTCCATCATTAAACCTCTCTATATTCCTCTGTGCAATAAAAGCATCTGGATTTAATATATTCATCCCAGCAAGAAAAAGAATAGCAGAAAGAAAAACAGCTAAACTAAAATTACTCTCTTTCCCATTCCTTAATACCTTGTAAATAAGCAGAGCAAAGATAATTGTAAGGAAAATAATAAAGACATGACTATATAATCTTAAAGTAGTAAAACCATATGCATCTTCATAAAGCAAAAGACGAGTAAATGCAGATATCATTATTACAACTACCTCTATAACTAACAAAGAACTTAACACATTAAATATTCTTAAATTATTACCCTTCTCCCTCTTTATATATTTATCTAAACCTAAAAGGAGAAAGAAAGATATTACAGCAACACCTATTAATTCAAAGAAACCTCTCCTTGCATACTGTGCATATGTAAAACCCAAAGAAGAAATATTACTTTGTCCACCAAAAAGATAAGTAATCTGAACAGATATAAAAAGAAGAAATAACAGATTAACAGAGCCAAGAAGGATATAACTTTCTATTCCCCCTATACTTAATCCTCTTTCTTTATCACCAATCACCTCTTTTCTTACATTAAAAACATATGAGTATGCACCAACAAATACACAAGATACCAGCAGCACAAGAAATATCCTAACAATAGTTTCTCCCTCTATATTTATACTTACTAAATCAGACAGATATTTTTGGAACACTAAATCTGCAGAAGAGAAAAGAAGTACGAAAATAATCAGAAAAGGAATAGAAATTAATATGCCTCTTACAATCTGAGATGATACATTTTTATCTTTACTCCCCTTTTTCAAAGAGTATAAATCTGAAATACTTTTAAAAAAAGGATTAATAAACTTAAATGGAGTAAATGGTACAACTATATAATCTCTGATTAAGTAATTGCTTATCTTTTTATCAAAAGATAAATCAGCAATTAATAACAAAAGATATGTACAAGCAAAAACATTTAAGAAAGTAAGCAATCCGCTTGAGCGTACAGCAGTCATAATACTAAAGAAAAAAAGGGGTATTAAAAGCAGGAGGGCATCTTTGTTAATTTTCTTTCTATATACATAGGTTATCCCAAAAAGACCAAAGACTATTAGTAATATATAAAGAGGAAATGCAATACCAAGACCTTTATCAAAAAAGAAATAATCAAAAAGTATACCTAGTAGTATTGATACAGAGAATATCCCAAATACCTTTTCTACATTATGTTTAACCATAAATAACATTATTATACATAATATAGAGTTGAAAGAAAAATGGGTGTACAGGGGCTCGAACCCTGAACCTAACGGTTAAGAGCCGTTTGCTCTACCAATTGAGCCATACACCCACAAATAAACAATGAATAATACCAGTGAAATGTACTTTTTTCAATACATTAAACCTTACCAATCTTTGAAACAACAATATTCTTTGTAATCCACTCCTCATCTTTATCAACCAGTATCTCACTATCACCCTCAATCTCTACAACCTTGTAATTAGTATCTAACACCTCTAACCTGTATCTTCCACTCTGTGCAAGCATCCTATATCTCCCTATATTATCAGTTACCCTCTTAAGTACAATCCTATCAAACTCAAGCTCTCTTAAACCAATAACAACACTACTTACAGCATTCCCATCTGTATCTTTAAC
>CAZQHF010000029.1:3375-9017 GCA_964593535.1 uncultured Candidatus Saccharibacteria bacterium | reverse complement strand
ATAGTTTAGCATATATTAAAGAATTAGGAGAAGAATTCTTAAAAAAGTAGTAGTAGTATTTACTGATTTTATCATTTTTAGATTGGGGTAAATGGTTTTAGATTATAAATTTATAGGAGAAAGATGATATGAGAGATTTGCCTAACAGTGTTTGGCTATTAATTTAGAGTAAGTTTTTAATTAAGATACTCTTTGAGAAGATGAGATTTTTATCAAAATCAATATCTTTTCCTTCTATAAATCTAATAATGAAGTCTCTTGGTGTTTTTCCATATGATACAAACTTCTCAATGTGGTGGTGATAGTTATTTAGTGTCTTTTAGGAATAACCTTTGAGCCTGTAATCTTGAACTAAAATAGGCTCAATCTCAGTGTTGGTGTTCTGTTGTTAGTTCAGAAAATATGAGAAAAATAACCGAATCTATAAAACTGCGTATTTTATGGCAAATTTGGGTATTGTGCGTAGTAAAAGTATGCTTAATAGATTTTGAGTTCAATTGTGTTTAATTTCTAAATTACGGAACGAGGGGGGGAGTTCGGTGCTTCGCACATATTGTATTTTACTTCGTAAAATCTATTTTATTGTAGGAAGAAAGTGTTCTAAACGATGGATAAGGGAAGTTTTTTAAAGTTACAAGAAAGATTTATAAAGAAATAGTTTATATGAATTCATATGGGGAGAAAAACCATTGCTTTAAGTCTGGATCAAGATATCTATGAACAATATAAAAAGTATTGTAAAGAGCATCATATGATAGTTTCTCGTAAAGTTGAAGCACTCATGAAAAAGGAATTGGATGAACAAAATGGGAAATAAAGAAGCAAAATCAAGATTACTAATCAATAAATTATTAGAGGATGCTAAATGGCGTTTTTTTGATAATGAATTCGGAAAAGCAAATATCCAATTAGAAAATAATGTTAAAATAACTCAAAATATTTTAAATGAATGTGGAGAGGATTTTGAAAAAACTAAAGATGGTTTTGTAGATTTCTTATTACTTGATGAAAAAGGTTTCCCTTTTTTAGTTTTAGAAGCTAAAAAAGAAGGCAAGAATCCTTTAGATGGTAAAGAACAAGCTCGTAAATATGCTAAATCTCAAAACACAAGATTTGTGATTTTATCTAATGGAACTTTACATTATTTTTGGGATTTAGAATTTGGAAATCCTGAGATTATAACAACTTTTCCAACATATCAATCACTTAAAGAAAGATATTTAGGACATAATCCATATAAGCCAAATCCTGAATCATTAGTTAAAGAAAATATTGATACTGATTATATCGCTATTGCTCAAAAACCTGATTATAAAACAGATCCAAGATGGATGGATGAAAATTCAAAATCTGAATTTATTAGAGAAAATGAATTAAGGTTTTTTAGAACATATCAAGTAAATGCAATAAAAAGTCTTCAAAAAGCTGTTTCTGAAGGAAAAACTAGATTTTTATTTGAGATGGCTACAGGAACAGGTAAAACTCTTGTATCTGCGGGAGTAATTAAATTATTTTTAAGAACAGGAAATGCAAAAAGAGTTTTATTTTTAGTTGATAGACTTGAATTAGAAACACAAGCACTCAAAGCATTTAACAATTATTTGAAAAACGATTATTCTTGTGTTATTTACAAAGAAAATAAAGATAATTGGAGAAAAGCCGTAATTGTTGTAACAACTGTTCAATCTCTATTATTTAACAACAAATACAAAGATCTTTTTTCGCCAACTGATTTTGATTTAGTTATTTCTGATGAAGCACATAGATCAATTGGTGGAAACAGCAGAGCAGTATTTGAATATTTTTTAGGGTACAAATTAGGACTTACTGCAACTCCTAAAGATTATTTAAGAAATGTTGATCTTGGTAAATTAAATGAAAAAGACCCTAAAAAATTAGAAAAAAGACAATTGTTAGACTCATATAAAACATTTGGTTGCGAATCTGGAGAACCAACATTTAGATATTCTTTAGTTAATGGGGTTAATGATCCTGAAGGACCATTTTTAGTACAGCCCATTGTAGTAGATGCAAGAACTGAAATTACAACTCAATTATTATCTGATCAAGGTTATTCTATTTTAATTGAGAATGAAGAAGGAAAAGAAGAGGAGAAAATATTTTATCATAACGATTTTGAAAAGAAATTTTATTCTGAAAAAACAAATACAATTTTTTGTAAAACTTTTTTAGAAAAAGCACTAAAAGATCCATTAACTGGAGAAATTGGTAAAACTATTATTTTTTGTGTTAGTCAAAATCATGCTTCTAAAGTAACTCAATTACTAAATAAATTAGCTCACGAATTATACCCTGGAAAATATAATTCAGATTTTGCAATTCAAATAACATCAAATATTACTGACTCACAACAATTTACAATTAATTTTGCAAATAACAATCTTAATGGACATACTAAATTTAAAGAAGGATATCACTCAAGTAAAACTAGAGTTTGTGTTACTGTTGGAATGATGACGACAGGATATGATTGTCAAGATATTTTAAATTTATGTTTAATGAGACCGATTTTTTCTCCAACTGATTTTATTCAAATTAAAGGAAGAGGAACTCGTAAATTTACTTTTTCATACAAGGAAAAAAATTATTTAGGAGAGTTTGATTTATACAAAAAAGAAAAAGAAACCTACAAAATGTTTGATTTCTTTGCAAATTGTGAATATTTTGAAGAAAAATATAATTATGATGAAATTTTAAAACTTCCTCCAATTACTAAAGGAAGCATTCCACGTGATTCTCCACCTGTTGATTTAAAAGAATATGAAAATTATAATCCAGACCCTTTGAAATCTTATCAAGAGGCTGAAGTTGGTCTTGAAGGGATGAAAATTGATAGAAAATTCTATGATAAATTTGAAGAAACAGTTAAAGCTCATTCAACTATTAAAGAACAGTTTGAATCTGGAAATTTTGCAGAAGCAGAAGAGTATGTTAAGAATGAAATTTTTGATAAACCTTCAGAGTATTTTAATTTAGATAAATTAAGAAGAGCATTAAAGATTAATAGAAGAGTAACACTTCGAGAAATGCTTGAAAAAGCTTTAGGTCTAATTAAGAAAATTAAAACTAAAGAAGAATTACTCGATGAAGAAGTTGAGAAATTCATTTCGATGTATGGAAAAGATGAAGAAAAACAAGAACACTTGTTTAAACATTTACATGTAATAAAGCAATTCATTAATGCATATATTACAGATAAAGAAATTCAAGAAATCATGGAATCAAAAGAATATACACGACTTGCAACAAATCCAAGATTCAATATGAAAGACCTTAAAGAATTAAATGGATGGGTTGACCCAGTTATTGATTATATAAAAGATTATGTTTCATTAAATGCATTTGCTTGATGTTTTAAATATGGCGAATTTGCCATAATTAAAATATATTCAAACTTATTTATTTTAGAGAAATTAAAATGTTAAAGAAAGAAATTGTTAAGGTTGATGGAATTGATGTTAGTATTCAAAACATAGATTCTCATAAATATGTTTCTCTTACAGATATTGCAAAAAAGAAAAATTCTGAAGAACCCCGGTTTGTGGTTATAAATTGGCTTAGAAATCGTAATACTATTGAGTTTTTAGGAATATGGGAGAAAATTCATAATCCTAATTTTAACCGTGTCGGATTCGATACGATTAGAATGCAGGCAGGTCTAAATTCATTTACCATATCTCCTTCAAAATGGATTGAAATAACTAATGCTAAAGGAATTATTACTAAATCAGGTAGATATGATAGTGGAACTTATGCTCATGAGGATATTGCACTTGAATTTGCATCTTGGATTTCTGCAGAATTTAAACTTTATTTTATTAAAGAATTTAGAAGATTAAAAAATGAAGAAAATAAACGTTTAAGTTTAGGATGGGATGTTAAAAGAGAACTTGTAAAAATTAATTATAAAATTCATACTGATGCAATTAAAGAAAATTTAATTCCTAAAGAACTTAGTAAAAATGAAATTAATCGTATCTATGCAAATGAAGCAGATGTTTTAAATATGGCTTTGTTTGGAAAAACTGCTAAAGAATGGAGAGAGAATAATAAAGATAAAAAAGGTAATATAAGAGATTATGCTAATGTTACTCAATTAGTTGTTTTATCAAATCTTGAAAATCTAAATTCAGAATTTATTAAACAAAAAATACCTCAAGAAGAAAGACTTTTGAGATTAAATAAAATTGCTATATCTCAGATGAAATTATTGACTCAAGATATTAACAACAAATTATTGGAGAATAAAAGATGTTAGACGCAGACACTAAACGAAGAATTGACACAGCAAGAGATGTTCTTGTAGGAAAGTTACCTGATCCTAAAACTCAAGTTGAACAAATTACAATTGCTTTAATCTATAAATTCATGGATGATATGGATAAACAATCTGAAGAATTAGGAGGAAAAGCTAAATTTTTTACTGGCGAATATGAAAAATATGCATGGTCTAAAATTTTTGATTCAAGAATAAGTGGGCATGAATTAGTTGGTCTTTATGGAGAAGCAATTTTGCGAATGAATCAAAATCCAAATATTCCTCAATTATTTAGAGATATTTTTAAGAATGCATATTTACCTTATAGAGATCCTGAAACACTAAAAGGATTTTTAAAAACTATTGATGCTTTTGAATATGACCATTCTGAAAAATTAGGAGATGCTTTTGAATATTTATTGTCAATTATGGGTTCTCAAGGAGATGCAGGTCAATTTAGAACTCCACGACATATTATTGATTTTATTGTTAAAGTTGTAAATCCAACAAAAGATGATTTGATTTTAGACCCTGCTTGTGGTACTGCTGGATTTCTAATTTCTGCATATAAGCATATTTTAGAATCGAATGTTTTAGAAGGACATAGTAGTTTAACTGTAAATGAGAAAAAAAGATTAACTGAAAGTGTTGTTGGATATGATATATCTCCTGATATGGTTCGTTTGTCTTTAGTAAATTTATATTTGCATGGTTTTAGTAATCCTAAAATTTCTGAATATGATACTTTAACTTCTGAAGAGAAATGGAATGAATATTTTGATGTTATCTTAGCAAATCCTCCTTTTATGACACCAAAAGGTGGAATTAGACCTCATAAAAGATTTAGTGTTCAAGCAAACAGATCTGAGGTTTTATTTGTTGATTATATTCATGAGCATTTAACTCCAAATGGTCGTGCTGGTATTGTTGTTCCTGAAGGAATAATTTTTCAAAATGGAACTGCGTATAGGTCTTTACGAAAAATGCTTTTAGAACAATCGCTTTATGCAGTTGTTTCATTACCTGCAGGAGTGTTTAATCCATATTCTGGAGTTAAAACTTCTATTCTTCTTTTAGATAAAACTATTGCAAAGAGAACAAATAATGTGTTATTTGTAAAAATCGGAAGTGATGGTTATAACTTAGGTGCTCAACGGCGTGAAATAAAAGAGAATGATTTGCCTTTAGCTTTAGAAATAATTCATGATTATCAAAAAACAGTTCATAATGGTCAAAAATTAGTTAGTACTAAGTTTGGATTTGAAGGTTTTGAGATTGCACATGTTGTTTCTAAAGAAAGAATAGTTGAGCAAGAGTATAATCTCAGTGGAGATAGATACAAAGAAGCAGTAGTTTACGATGG
>CAZQHF010000029.1:0-3275 GCA_964593535.1 uncultured Candidatus Saccharibacteria bacterium | reverse complement strand
AAATCCCTCTTCCACCTATTGAAGTTCAGGAAAGAATTGTTGAAGAGATTGAAAGTTATCAGAATATTATTGACGGAGCAAAGAAAGTTGTTGAGAGTTACAAGCCAAGCTTTAAGATTGAGAGTGATTGGGAAGTTGTTGAGTTGGGTGATGAAGAATATTTTAAAATTGAATCTGGTGGAACACCTAGTTCGGAAATGAAAGAATATTGGAATGGAAATATTAATTGGGCAACTTTAGTGGATTTGCCTGCTGAAGACTTTATAACTGAAATCAAGGAGACAAAAAGGAAAATAACTGAAGAAGGACTGAAAAATTCATCTGCTAAGTTACTTCCAGAAAAAACAATATTAATATCATCTAGAGCAACAATAGGAAGAATTGCAATTAATAAAACGGAATTAGCAACTAATCAAGGTTTTAAAAATATAATAATAAAAGATTTTTCAAAAGCCAATGAATATTTTGTTGCATACATGGTTTCTACTTTAGTAAAAAGAATGAATGAAATGGGTACTGGTGGGACTTTTAAAGAAATCTCAAAATCAGCTATTGCTACATTAAAAATCCCTCTTCCGCCTATTGAGGTTCAAAAAGAAATTGTTGCACAAATTGAAGAAGAACAGAAACTTGTTGATTCTAATAAGCAATTAATTGAGATTTTTGATAAGAAAATTAAGGATAAGATTTCAGAGGTTTGGGGAGAATGAACTTCTCAAAAAGAAACTTATTGATGAAGGTTTTGAAGTGTCCGAAAAAATCGGACAGCTAAAATTATCGATATGAAATGAAAAAATCAGATTTAAAAAACTTAGATAAAGAACAATTAATTAACTTAATAATAGATTTATCAAAATTAAGTAAAGAAAATAATGCTTTCTTACAGACAAAATTAAACAAAGATTATAATAAATTATTTGAACTTTCATGTAATAAGATTAGTAAAGCTTTATCTTGTTATGAATTAATGAGTTTACGAGATGCTAGAAATACAATAACTGATTTCAAAAAGTCAAATCCTGAAAACAATTTATTAATTGAATTATGTTTACATTATATTAAAGAAGCTTATGATTTAGAAAAAACTGATTGGCGCTTTCAAGAAAATTTTTATTCAGCAATAGAAAAAGTATATAATAGTATTTTTGAAACAATAAAAAAAGATATTTCTTTAAAAGAAAGATACCTTCCTGAAATTAAAAAATTAATACAAAACTCCAACGAAGGATGGGGACATAGAGACTACTTAGAAGATAAAATGGATGAACTAAAATGAATAAAGCAATTTATGAACATTGCAAATTTTGTAAAAAAGAATGTCAAGAAAACTATATCAAAGAAAAACTTGAAAAAATAAAAGTGAATTATCCTTCTTTTTATGAAAAAGTAAAGAATAAAGGTGTATTATGGATTAAAAATTAACCCTCATTAAAACTATAATAATCATTACTACCAACAGTTACATGGTCTAAAACACGAATGGATAATAAATCACCTGATTTTCTTAAAATTTTAGTAGCTTTTATATTTTTGTGCTTTCAGAGGTTTGGGGAGAATAATACACTGGACAAATAGGTGCGAAGTATTTAAATGAGTATTAGAATTATTACATTAAGATGGGAAAAAACAAATCTATAAAATTATTTCAGGATAAAAAAGTAAGAGTTCATTGGGATCAAGATAAAGAAAAATGGTTTTTCTCAATTGTTGATGTAGTCGCAGTTCTTACTGAAAATGATTTTCAATCTGCTAGAAATTATTGGAAAGTTCTAAAACATAGACTTTTAGAAGAAGGAAATGAAACGGTTACAAATTGTAACCAGTTGAAATTAGTTGCAGAAGATGGAAAATTAAGACTAACTGATGTAGCAGATACAGAACAATTATTAAGATTAATACAATCAATTCCATCAAAAAAAGCAGAACCATTTAAATTATGGCTTGCAAGAGTTGGAAGCGAAAGAATTGATGAAACAGAAGATCCTGAACTTGCAATCGATAGAGCATTACAAACATATTTAAAAAAAGGATATTCAAAAGATTGGATTAATCAACGATTAAAAACAATAGAAGTTAGAAAGCAATTAACAGATGAATGGGAAAGAGTAGGTATAGAAAAACAAGAAGATTTTGCAATTTTAACAAATGAGATCACAAAAGCATGGTCCGATAAAAGTATTAAAGAATATAAAATACTTAAAGGATTAAAAAAAGAAAATCTTAGAGACAATATGAGTAATATGGAGCTAATTTTAAATATGCTTGCTGAAGCTACAACCAAAGAAATATCTCAAAAAGAAAACCCTAAAGGATTTGATGAAAGTAAAACTATTGCAATAAAAGGTGGTAAAATTGCTGGAAATACCAGAAAAGAAATTGAAAAAGAAACTGGAAAATCAATAGTTAGCTCTAAAAATAACTTAAACAAAAAAAAGAAATTAAACTAGCCCTCATTAAAACTATAATAATCATTACTACCAACAATTACATGATCTAAAACACGGATAGATAATAATTCTCCTGATTTTCTTAAAATTTCAGTTACTTTTACATCTTCCGCTGAAGGTGTTGAATCTCCTGTTGGATGATTATGAACTAATATTATACTATTAGAACTTTCTTTAATCGCAGATTTAAATATTTCACGAGGATGGACTAAAGAACAATTTAAAGTTCCGATAGAAACAAATTCATCTTTTAGAATTCTATTTTTAGTATCTAAATGAAGTATCATAAAGTGCTCTTTATCCAAATCTTTAAGTTTAGGATAACAATAATCATAAACATCTTTTGCAGTCTTTATCTGTTTTCCATTTTGTTTAGAAACATTATGTCTTTTATTAAATTCAAACAATGCTAAAATTTGAGAAGCTTTAGCTTTACCAATACCTTTTATTTCTTGCAATTCTTTAAGAGAACAAGAAGATAATTTATCAACTCCATATTTAGAAATAAGTCTATTACACATATCAACAACGTTTTCTTCTTTATTTCCAAACTTTAAAATGATTGCCAATAATTCTGCATCAGAGAGAACTTGAACTCCTTGCTTTTCCATTCTCTCTCTGGGTCTATTCTCAATAGATATATCTTTAATTTTCATTAAAATATACAGCAAACATATTTATTTAATAATCTTAATTAGAAAAATCCGAAAAAATTACAAAAAGCGGTTGCGATGTCCAGATTGGTATTTGGGTCTAAAAGAAGAACTTTATTAAGGAATACTGACAGTTTTATGTTGTTATTATCAACAATATTTTCGTCAATCATCA
>CAZQHF010000028.1:0-9160 GCA_964593535.1 uncultured Candidatus Saccharibacteria bacterium | reverse complement strand
CCTATATAAAGGATATTGTTATCTTTATCAAGGAATTTATATATTCCGCTTGTATCGGGCAGTGAATTTATTTTTTGATATATTCTTTCATCCACACTATATTATACATCAGAACTTCCTAAGCCATATTTTAGTTTCACTATTCATTTCTATCTTTTTTTGTAGTAGCACACTCTTACTTCTATCTCCGCCATTTACAATTATTCTAACTGGTATATCTCCATTTGAAGAAGAAATATACTCTTTTAAAGCCTTTATTTCATCTTCTGTATGCTCTTGTCTTATTCTAAATGTAACACCCTCAAAATTGTCTCCATATTTAGATTCATCAATATACTGACCTTTTTCCATTATCAAACTGTTTTTTCCATCTTTAATAGATACCCTTATTTCAACAAGCATTGGTTTATTCTCTTCTAGCTTTTCTCTTAACTGTTTATACAACCTAGGAAACATAACTATCTCTGTCATTCCTGATTTGTCTTCTACAGTTAAAAATGCCATAACTTCTCCCTTCCTTGTTGTTATCTTCCTTATCTTGTTTACCATAACACCAAGAAGAAACAGTTCATTGTCTTTACCATTTATAATAGCATCAGAAATCTGCTTTACTTTTTTTGATTCAAAAAAGGTTTGAAGATTGTCTAGAGGATGACTAGAAAAATATATTCCCAGAAGCTCTTTCTCCCATTGAAGTATCTGATATTTTGGAGCTTTCTCTACATCAGGAAGTGGAGTCTCATTTGCTTGAGTGCTAACTTCTAAATTGTTCCCTGCAAGGGAAAATATATCAATTTGACCTGTATTTATTCCACTATTATTCTTCTTTTCTTTTTCATAAATACTAGAAAGAACAGATAAAAGAGCATTTCTTTCCCCAAATTCATCCATTGTTCCTGACATAATAAGATACTCTATTGCTCTCTTTTGGATTCCTCTTTTATACATTCTTCTTACAAAATCATCTAAGCTCTTAAATTTACCATTCTTCTTTCTTTCATCTACAATACTTTTTACAATATCATTCCCTATATTTTTAATACCACCAAGGCCATATCTAATACTACTATCTCCTTCTATAGTAAAGTAAAATTTACTTTTATTTATTGTAGGTGGAAGTACATCAATTCCTAATCTTTCACACTCATTAAGGTCAATAATTACTCTGTTAAAATTATCTAAATCACCTTCTAAAAGTGCTGCCATATATTCGAGTGGATAGTGGGTTTTAAGATATGCAGTCCAATATGCAACTGTAGCATATGATGCACTATGTGCTTTGTTAAATCCATAATTTGCAAACTGTACTAATTTGTCCCAAAGTTTTTCTACCTTCTTTTCATCAAAGTCATTCTTCCTAGCACCTTCAATAAATTTAGGCTTTTCCTTTTCCATTATATCCATTTTCTTTTTACCCATTGCTCTTCTAAGCAGATCAGCTGCACCAAGTGAGTAACCTGCAATAACTTGAGCAATTTTCATGACCTGTTCCTGATATGTAATTACTCCATAAGTAACAGAAAGGACAGGTTCAAGCTCTGGAAAGATATAATCTGGTTTCTGTTTACCATGTTTAACTGCAACATACTCAGAGATATATTGCATTGGTCCAGGCCTATATGCAGCAAGAAGGTAGCAAATATCCTCTAAGCTTTGTGGTTTAAGTGCTTTAATGGACCTTTTCATACCTTCACTTTCCATTTGGAAAATTCCAATAGTATGTCCACTTTGGATGAGGTCAAACACCTCTTTGTCGTTATAATCAATCTTATGAAGATCAATATCAATCCCTTTATTCACTTTTATTTTTGTTTTTGCCTCCCCTATTATATTAAGGTTTCTTAAACCAAGAAAATCAAATTTCATTAACCCAATATGTTCTAAATCTGTCATTTCAAATTGTGTCATTCCTATCCCTTCTCCATGTGCATCTTTTTGAATAGGGCAATACTGCGTAACAGACTGTGGTGTAAGTACAATTCCACATGCATGTGTAGATACACCTCTACACATTCCAGCTATCTTTTTAACAATATCTACCAATCTTTTTGTCTTCTCTGAAGAGTATATTATTTCTCTAAATTCAGGATTATGCTCTATCATATAATCAATATCTCTTGATTTCCCAAAGAGAATTTCAACCATTTTTGCCAATTTGTCAGTTACACTTAGTTCAACTCCTAATACCCTTCCAACATCCTTAATTGCTTGTCTTGTTTGAAATTTACTAAATGTCCCTATTTGTTTAACATTATCGAATCCATACTTTTGAATTGTATATTGTATTAGCTCACCTCTTCTTTGATCTGCAATATCTATATCAAAATCAGGAGGAGAGTCTCTTTCAGGGTTTAAGAACCTTTCAAAATATAACTCCCATGATATTGGCTCAATATCAGTAATATCAGTACAATATGCAACAACAGAGCCACATCCTGATCCTCTCATTCCTACAACTATTCCATTTTGTCTACAAAACATTACAAAATCTCTAACAACAAGGAAATAATCATTATACATTTTGTCATTAATTATCTTTAATTCATACTCAACTCTTTCTTTTAATGAGTCTGTCACCTCATTATACTTCTTCTTCATCCCCTCAAGAGTTAATTTCCTTAGATATGACTTTGATGTCTCACCTTTAGGTAAATCAAGATATTTAGGCTCGATTCTATCAAATGCAATATCATATTCTTCAATCATATCTACAATTTTTTGAGTATTTTCAATGGCCTCTGGGATATCCTTAAACAACTCCTCAATTTCTTTTGGGGTCTTAACATAAAACTCATTGGTAGGCATCATTCTCCTTTCAGGATCATCCCAGCTTTTCCCATCTGCAATACACCACATAATTTCTTGAATCTGAGCATCTTCTTTGTTTAAGTAATGAGAATCACATGTGGCAATAATTGGTAAATTTAACTCCCTTGCAATCTTTAAAAGTCCTTCATTAACAATCTCCTGCTCTTTCATTCCATTTCTCTGAAGCTCAATAAAGAAATTATTCTTAAAAATCTCTGAATATTTTTTTGCAGTTTCCAGTGCCATTTCATATTTACCCTCCAGTAAAGGAACAGAAATAGGTCCTACCAAACATGCAGAAAGAGCAATTAACCCTTCTGTATATTTAGATAGTGTATCAATATCAATTCTTGGTCTATAATAAAAGCCTTCCATATGGGCTATTGAAACTATCTTTACAAGATTTTTGTATCCTGCAAGATTTTTAGCAAGAAGTACTAAATGAAAATATTTATTATCAATTCCAAAATCTTTTTTATCCATACCCCTAGGAGCAATATATATTTCACATCCAAGTATAGGCTTTAATCCTGCTTCTTTCATTGCAGAAACAAATTTATATGCTCCATACATATTCCCATGATCAGTAACAGCACATGCCTTCATTCCACTATCCTGAAGTTTCTGTATTAAATCAGGCAACCGAATTGTAGCATCAAGCAGAGAATACTCTGTATGCAAATGCAAATGGGTAAACATATATTTTACAGCTCATCTAGTTCTGATATACTAGATTATATGGATACTCTACATATTTCAAGTATGGTTAAAAAAGTTAGACCAAAAAAGCCATTTTTAATATCTAATACATTTAGAATATATCTATTTATAATATTTACATCAGTTTATTTCTTTCTCATTTTCCCAGTACTTCAAAAGACTATTAATAATTCAATGTTGGGATATATAAGGGGGAGTAAGGAGGTAACATTAAACTATCTAACCCCTCTTTATGAGCAAGAGGTATATGCTAGTGAATATGCAATTAGTACACTGGCCAATTCTGATGCAACAAAAAAATACACTGATAATGGAGAAATAAAAGTTGAAGATCCAAGAGTTATTGCAATGCAAAAGTTTTTGTTTGATTACAACTCTCCTATGTATCCATATGCTAAGACATTTATAACAGAAGCAGATAAATATGGACTTGACTGGAGACTTGTTGCCTCTATTTCTGGAGTTGAGTCTGCATTTGGGAATATAATACCAAGGGGAACACACAATGCGTGGGGTTGGAGAGGAAACAATAAAAATGCAGATGGATGGAGTCAGTTTGCAACATGGGACGAAGGTATTGCAGAAGTAACAAGAGGTCTTGCAGAAGGATATGGAACTGATAAAACACCTTTACAAATTGAACAGTACTACTGTCCCCCATGCTGGCTTAACCCTGCTCATGTATGGTCAGGAGGGGTATCAAGATATATGATAGAGTTAAAATATTATGTAGATAATCTTAATTAATAAAAAGATATGGGATTCATTTTTAAACTACTTTATTTAGTAATAACATTTGCAGAAACAGTAATAATCTTTCGCATCGTTATGTCCCTTATAGGAGCTAATCAAGCTAATTCGTTTGTTAACTGGGTATACAGTATGTCTGATGTTTTAATTTCTCCATTTAGAGGTATTGTCGCAGATGAGGTATATATTGATAAATTAAGAATAGAGCTTACACCAATTGTTTCTCTAGTTTTCTATGCTATTATTGCCTTTATTCTGTCTGAATTATCAAAAACACTTAAAAAGACAGATTAATCCCTTTATGGTATAATCCACACATATGGCAAGAATTGACCTTAAGCAATCCAGTGGGTTGCCTATTACATACATTGGAGATGATCTTTTGCCCCAGGGATTAACAGTATCAGAAGTATCAACAATCTGTATTAACGATATTCGTCCACAACTTCTTAATGAAGATTTAGACTGCCCTGAAATATTCTATAAAAAGTACAAAGATATTGATAAAGACAATGTGTTTAAGAAGAAAAGAATAAAAATAAATATGTATTTAATATATGCTAATCTTGCAGGAATAGAATATGTAAAAACATTTGCAACAAGATGTAAAAAATACCCAAGAATACTTGAAATAACATATGGGGGTGGAACAATACTACTTCAGAAATATGAATCCCAAACCAATAATAGAGTTATAAAATTAACAGTTAAGAAAGGAAATAAAATAATTGTTCCTGCAGGATACACATGTTCTATCATTAATTCAAGACAAAATTCTAATCTCCTTGTTCTAGAAATACACTCTAGAAAGGCAAAACCTAGAATTGTCCTTGATGACAAAAGAGGAATGTCCTATTATATAATTAGAAAGAATGCTAAGCAGGAAATTGTTAGAAATCCAGAATACAAAATGGCACAAGAACCTGAGAAGCTTGATATGAGTAAACTGCTATCAAAGTATGGAATAAGAAATGGTACACCAATTGTAAAACAAATAATGAGAAAATATGAAAAATTTACTTGGTTATTTAAAGAAGATTCTGTTACTATTTAGTCTTGTATTTCTGTTCTCTCTTTTCAATACACAAAAAATTTCAGCACAGCAACTAGATGTACAATCTTCATTCCAGCACTATTGGGATGGAGACACAGTATATACTACAATACTCCTTACTTTTCAAACAAATGATAGCCCAGTTGTAATTACATATTACACAGTAACAATTCCTGATACAGAGATATCCCCTGAAATACTTTCTTTTAGCAGAAACAAGGAACTTGAGTTTACAATTCATAAAAAAGAATACTCTACTGACCTTGTAATCGATTTAGAAGAAACCCCCGTATACACAGATAAACCTGCTGTTATAAAAATAACATATTCTAAAAAATTATCTGGGAATACAATATCTTTGTTATCACAAATTAAAAACACACAAACAAAAGAGTTCAGCTTAACATACCCTTCTTCACTAGGAGATATCTCATGGTGTTCAGCGACTATCCTTGAAATTAAAAGTGTAGAAAACATGCTTAAAATTACTACAGAAATACCTATTACAGAATATGTAAAAGTAACCTTTGGAGAAAACATAATATATTCATATGTTATTAAGAAGAACTTACTAAATGCAGGGGATAAAATGATAATTGCAGACATCCCTATACCAGTAAACAATAGTTTTCAGCATATTACACTGAACAGCATAACCCCTCAACCTGATAAAGCATACAAAGATATAGATGGAAATTACCTCCTTCAATACAGTATTGCACCTCTGAGTAGTATTGGTGTTAAAATACAGGGAAATATCTTTATGAATCATTCACAGTATCCAGAGCAATTAGATACTAAATATGAAAAGACACAATTATGGGAGATAAACAATATCTCTCTCATTAATCATGTAAATAAATACATCCAATCATACGGTCTTAATATTCCAGATACTTTCTCTGATATAAACTCATTAGAAACAAGCGAAGATAAAGAGCTCTTGTATGAAGCAATATACAAATATGTAATTGAAAATCTTAAGCCAAATATCTCATCAGCAGGTTCTCTTATGGGAGGAGAAAGATTAGGAGGACAACAGATACTTTTAAATCAAGATATAGCTACTGATGAAGATTATGCTGATGCAATCATTTCTCTTTATAGATATTATAATATCCCAGCAAGATTTGTAATTGGATATTTAAGCAACATTTCCAATTATGACTCAAAAGGTATATTCCATTTCTGGGTTGAATACTATGATAGTGAACAAAATGATTGGATTATTGTAGAACCATTTCTTGAAGACTATACAAAAACTCCTTTATGGAAGAAAGAAATGAAAGACCATGTCGCTTTAATTTATAGAAGTTCAAATCCTTACACTCCAAAACTTCCTTTCTATGTTGAAGGAGAGCTAACCATTGAACCTGTAAAAGAGAATACTGATTACAAAAGCAATTTTGATATAGAACTAATACATAAACCATATAAACTGACTGATCCTTTTCTTCTTGGATATATTAGCTTAACAAATACAGGAACAACTGTAATAGATAAACTTGAGATTGTTAATTCAAAACCTGATTTATCAAAATATATTGATTATATAGAAAATAACAGTAGTATAATTATTCTTCCTAATCAAACATATGATATTAAATTTAACATTCCAGCAAAAGAGATTCCAGATGAAATATTTGTATCAATGAATGCCCTTGCAGGAACAGATAAAATAGAAGGAGTACAAACGAAAAAAGAAATGAAAGTAATTAAAAGCTACTCTGATTTGGATATTCTTTCTAAGCTTATACCCATTCTCATATATTTTCTCCTATCCCTTTCTGTATGTTTTATCTTAAAAAAGGTAAAATATAAAAAGGTAAAAAGAAATGGATAACCAAACAGTCATAACAATAATAATTCTGTTACTTGTTGCTCTTCTTTTCTTAATTGCATATATAAACAGTAAAAAGATTCCTGTTAAGAAAAAGGAGGAGATTTTCTTAAAATTAAGTGAACTTGAGAATCAAATTAAAAGTCCAGATGACTATGCAAGAAGAGATGCAGTAATAAAATTAGATAACCTATTAGCAAAGTCTTTAAATATTAGATATGGTAATGATAAACAGTGTGGAGACAATTTAAAAATTTCAAAGAAACTGTTTGATAAAAAGCTGTATCAACAATTGTGGGATGTTCATAAACTAAGAAATAATATTGTACACAGTGATGAAGATGTTCCTTCAGTTCAAGGGAAAGAAATTTACAGAATATATAAATTAGGAATAAAACATGTATTAAAATGAAAAGAATATTACTTACACTACTTACTTTTACAATGCTAATCTCTCCTGTCTTTTCTCAGGAGCAGTTAAATGATGCTTCAGCAGAACCAGTAGAAGAGAAAATCCAGATAGAAGATAAAGAAACAAATACAACAACAAGCATAAATAATTATTTTGAACTTGAACTTAAAAGAGGTACACAAAATCCAATAACAAAAACAATTCCTTTTACTGTATATGTAACACCTAAAATTAATTCCTCAAAAACTCAAATTCTATGGAATGTTCCAACTGTATTTGATGTAGAAAGAAAACACAATGAATTCGTATCTCTTACAAGAGGACAAACATATTCATTTTCAGCATCTCTAACACCTAAAAAATCCGGATCATATGAGGTATCTGTAAATGTAATATCATGGCAAACTGATTCAAACAAATCAAATAGTGCCGATTATAAGCTGGTTATTGATAAATCATTGACAGTACAACCTGTTGATACAATGTATACTGTGTATATAATTCTGATTATTGTCGGGATTATTGGGGTATTTGTACTGCTATTCTTCCTTATTAAAAAGGCAGCGAATGTGTTAATAAAAAAAGCTAAGAGCTGGCTTACTCCTCCTTACTAAGAATTTCTTTAATATCAGATATCTCTTTTGTAATAGATTTAAGAAGCTGATCAATATTTTCTAAATCTTGGTTAATCTGAATTTCTTTTGAAGAAGAAACAAAATATTCAATTGGTTTATCAAGAATATCAGCCATCTTTTCCAGTATCTCTAGACTAGGATACGATCTCCCTGATTCATATGAACTTATCGTTTTATCTGATAATCCTAATGCAAGACCAAGTGTTCTTTGTGACATACCTTTATATATTCTTGCATTCTTAACTTTTGTTTTAAATTCTTTAATAGGCATAAACTAGAATAATGTATCAATTAAATCTATTAATTTTTCTTTAAAAGTTTTACCCTTACTACTATCAGCTACTTTTCTCTCTTTTGGTGTATATACATCAAAACCCTCTTCATATTTTTGTGTTTGAGTAGGAAAATCATATGGATTCTTTATCTTTTCTCTAAGCTCACTAATAAGCTTATCTTTTTCACTTAACAATTTTCTGTACTCCCCTATTTCTCCATTAAAATCATCTAACTGCTGCTGTAATTTTTTCTCTGATATTCTTACATTCTTAAGCTCTTCTTGAACACCCGGAAGCCTAAGTGCACTCTCTATAATCTTTTTATGTTCATCCGAATTAATTAATTTTGTAATAATATCTGCTTCTTTAATAGGAGAATATTTGTAATATGCCATCTCCCTGCTGCTTGGCTTTCTACCAAGTACATCCATAAAAATCTTTTCAATAGCATCTGTCCTATCTGTCTTAGAAGATTTAATAGAACGAAAAGAACCACCACCTGAACTAAAATCATCTGTTGTATCTTTGAAATAGTCTTCTCCTGTTTGCATATCTGATTATACCGTAAACAAGTGGAAAAATCAGCAAAAGCGGGAGACGGGACTCGAACCCGCAACCCTCTGTTTGGAAAACAGACATTCTAACCATTGAACTACTCCCGCACAG
>CAZQHF010000027.1:0-9224 GCA_964593535.1 uncultured Candidatus Saccharibacteria bacterium | reverse complement strand
TTAAGGTTTACACCCTCTCTTCTACTTAATCTTTCTTTTGGTCCTGTATATCTACCCATTTATATTAGTCAAATTAATATTAATATATTATTTTCTAGGAGCTTTCCTCGGCCTGCATCCATTATGAGGAAGAGGTGTTCTATCAGCTAAAGTTGTAATCTTTAAACCTGCAGAATCCAACCCTTTAACAGCAGCATTTCTTCCTGCACCAGGTCCTTTTAAAATAACTTTTACCTCTTTCAAACCATATTTCTTAATTGCCCTTTGAGCAGTATCAATTGCAGCTTTAGTAGCAGCAAATGCAGTACTCTTTCGTGAACCCTTAAAACCAACAACAGCAGGACTTCCCTGGACTAAAACCTCACCATTCTCATCAGCTATTGATATAATTGTATTATTAAATGTAGCCCATACAGTTGCTACACCACTTGACACATTTCTTTTTGATTTCTTAGTTGTTGCCATTTTTATGTTATGTTTTTTCTAATGTACGCTTAAGACCACCTACTGGTCTGCTCTTACCCTTTCTAGTATGAGCATTATGCCTTGTCCTTTGTCCTCTCACAGGAAGACCTAATTTATGACGAATACCTCTATAACTTTTGATATCTTTAAGTCTTTTAATATCTCTAAAAGTCTTCTGTCTAAGTTCTCCTTCAACCTCAAAGTTCTTATCAATGTATCCCCTTATTACATCTAAATCAGATTCAGACAAATCTTTTACAATAGTATTCTCATCAATATTTGTCTCTTTACATATCTCTAATGCTAAAGATTTTCCTATTCCATATATGTTCATTAAAGAAACCCACAGTTTCTTTTCATTTGGTATTTCAACTCCTGCTACTCTTGCCATATTTAAAATATATATTTTAATTAACCTTGCCTCTGTTTATGCTTAGGATTCTTTTTACAGTATACATATACCCTTCCTTTACGGGTTACAGTATAACAGCCAGCACATCTTTTTTTTACAGAAGCTTTAACTTTCATTTATTGCATCATTCTATATATTATTCTCCCCTGTGTTTTATCATATGGGGTTATCTCTAGTTTTACCTTATCTCCTTCAAGAATTCGAATGTAGTGCATTCTCATCTTGCCAGAAAGATATCCTAATACTTCCCTTTTAGATCCATTTACCTCTATTTCAACAACAAACTTAGTGTCCGGTAGACATTTTTTGACCACTCCTTCAAATTCATAAACTTTTTTAGTATCAACAGCCATAAACAAGGATCTACAAATAAATAGAGTCGAAGTGATTATATCAAAGCTTTGAACTTTTTTCAAAGGTTTTATAATACTTTTCTTCGAAAATCCTAAAAACTCTCTAAAGGTGAACTAAGCATATCAAAAACATTACGATATTACAACCCTAACTTCTGCACAAGCTGGGTATGAATCTCTTCAATGCTGGGAGAGGCATCTATCTCAATTAATATACCTCTATTTTTGTATGTTTCAACAATAGGTCCAATTGTTTCATTATACTCTTTTAGCCTAATTTTAATCTTTTCTGGCTGATCATCAACTCTTTGGACAAGCTTTGTACCACATTTATCACAGTATCCTTTTACTTTTTCTGGTCTATATTTTTCATGATATGTTCTGTCACAGTTAGGACATATTTTCCTTAAAGACATCCTTTCAATTGCAGCCTCCTCTGACAAAAGAAAATGAACAAAAGCATTAAGTGTTCTATTATTCTTTGTCAGCAAATCATCAAAAAGAGATATTTGACCTACATCTCTTACAACAGAAACAAAAGCCCAAGATTTAGTGGTATCAAATCTCTTAACCCATCTATTAAGCATACTGTAAACTAAATCATTAGGTACTAGCTTCCCCTTAGACCAGTATTGGTATGCTTTTATTGATTCAATATCTCCCTCCTTATACATAGACCTAAACATCTCTCCTGTCCCTATACTTTCAAATTCATATCTCTGAACAAGCAAATCTACTTGTGTATCTTTACCACTTCCTGATGGACCATGAAAAAGTATAGTTTCCATAACTTTAGTATATTACAAAAGATTATAAATACCTAGAGTAATCCCTTACGACTATCATAGAAGATACCTGTCTTCTTATATCCAATGCAACACTTACCATGATAAGGAGACCTGTACCAGATACAATCGTTGTTGTCATCAAACCTGCTTGAATCATAATATTAGGGAGTATTGATATTAAAGCAAGAAATACAGCCCCTATTACTGCAAGTCTAAGTGAAATCCCCCTTAAATATTGTGAGGTTTTCTTTCCCGGTCTTATACCTGGAATAAATCCTCCCTGCTTCTGAAGGTTTTCTGCTAATTCATCTGTTTTAAATACAACAGTAAGATAAAACATTGCAAAAGCAATAATTAATACAAAAGTAAGAATATTATTATACAAAGGATTATCTAAAAAATTCATAACCTCATTAGTAATTTTTATAATAGTATCACTTACATCTCTTGTAAGTATAAATCTACCAATTAATTGAGGAAAAGAAAGCAAGGATACTGCAAAGATAACAGGCATAACACCAAACTGAGTCAATTTTATGGGAATATAGCTATCCATCGCACCTCCCATTCTAACCCTTCTAGAATACTGCACTCTTATTCTTCTTTCTGCCTCAGACACATATACTACAGACATAATCAGAAGTAGAGTAATTACTATCAGCACAACTTTCTGGAAAGTATCCATTAACATAAAATTGTTCTGAAGTGTACCGGGAATACCTGCAAGAATGCCAAGGAAAATAAGGAAGGAAGAACCACCTCCAATTCCACTCTCTGATACAAGCTCTGCAAACCACATAACAATTATGGATCCGGCTGTTAAGGATGCAATCATTGTTATAAGATGCAGTGTATCAAGCTGAATAATCAGACCAAATCCCCTAAGAGTAGAATATATTACAAAAGATTGCATTATTGCCAATGGGACAGTAAGTAACCTTGTATACATACTTATTACTCTTCTTCCCTCTGCACCCTCTTTTCGAAGCTCTTCGAGTTTAGGAATTACAGTACCTAAAAGCTGAAGGATAATAGAAGCATTAATATATGGACTTAACCCTATTGCTGCAATTGATGCAGTTTCAAGGACTCCCCCAGAAACAGTAGAAAGCAAACTACCAAAGCTACTCCCTTCAAAAAGCTTACTTATAGCTTCTGCAGTAATACCTGTAACAGGAGTAGCCGCTAAAAATCTATATGCAATAAGTATAATGAAAGAAAAGAGCATCTTTTTTTTGATGTCCTTAGTAGTAAAGATCCTTTTAAAAGTCTCAATAAATTTGTCCATTCTCATTTAGGTTACTTTATAACTCCGCCTGCTTTAAGAATTTTCTCTTTAGCATTCTCAGAAGCAGGTATTCCTTCAACTGATATCTTCTTTGTTAATTTTCCATCTCCTAAAATCTTTACTTTCACGGCCTTTTGTGCAATTAATGCTTTTTTCTTAAGTGTATCTATCGATACAGTTTCTCCATCTTTAAAATTCTTTTCAAGAATATCTAGGTTAATTACAGTTGCCTCCACCTTATTAGGCTTATTAAATCCTGCAAACTTAGGCATTCTTCTATAAAAAGGTACATTTCCTCCTTCAAAGAATACTAAAGATTTATGACCTGCTCTTGATTTTTGACCCTTTGTTCCTCTTGTTGAAGTATGGCCTCCAACACCAGACCCATAGCCTCTTCCAAGCCTTTTACCTTTCATTTTTCTATTTTTTCTTTTTGGTATATCTTCTAAATACATATTTTTACTTTCTTACTTTACTTTTAGATACTCTTCTAACATTCTTCTTTTCTTTTAATTTCCTATCTTCTTTCTCCTGTAATCTCTTCTTTGCTTTAATCTTCTCCTCTCTAATCTTTTTCTCCTTGTCTGTTTCTTTCTTAAGTTCAACTCTTTCTCTCATGTTCCTCATTCTTTCTAATACTCTCCCATTTCTTAAATCTTTAAGTGCATTAAATGTTGCATAAGCAGAAGCAACAGAATCACTTGTACCAAGAAGCTTACCATACACATTATCTATTCCCGCCAACTCCAAAACCGTTCTTACAGATGAACCTGCAATAACTCCAGTACCTGGTCTTGCAGGTTTAAGAAGAACCTTAGCGGCTCCTTCCTTACCAATAATCTCATGAGGAATAGTATCTCCCGCAAGCTGTATTCTAGTTAAATTCTTTTGTGCAATTCTCTCTCCTTTTTCAACAGCACTTCTAGTATCTAAACCTCTTCCAAGACCTACTCCTACAGAACCATTATGATTTCCTACAACAACCATTGCACTAAATCTAACTCTCTTTGAACCCTTCGTTACTTTAGCAACCCTTCTTATAGAGACAGTCTTTTTATCATATGCTCTTTCTTTTTTCTCTTTTGTATGTTCTGCCATATTTACTTAACTAAATCTTAATTCCATTATTTCTTAACTCATCAGCAAACATTGCAACCAAACCATGATATCTATATCCACTTCTATCAAAAACACCTTTATCAATTTTCTTCTTTTTTAAACTAGTTGCAAACTCTTTAGCCATCTTTTTAATATCTTCTGCTTTCTTTTTAGACATCTTACTCATAATAACGGTTGATGTATCATCATTTGCTGCACCTGCATAAAAGTATCTGTTACTTTTAAAGACAAATATTCGAGGTACATCAGCTGTCCCTGATATCTTCTTTCTTATATGCATTTTTCTTTTCTCTCTTCTATCTTTTTTATTCATATTTTATGCAGTAACAGTTGATTTAGAACTCTTTCTTCTTACATACTCACCCTCATATCTTATACCTTTACCTTTGTAAGGCTCTGGTTTCTTAAATGCTCTAACTTTTGCAGCAAACTCTCCAACCTTTTGTTTATCCCATCCTTTTATTATAACCTTAGTTTCCTCTGGTACCTCTATTGTTATTCCTTCAGGACTTTCAAATTTAACAGGATGATTAAGCCCTAAATTCATAACTAATGTAGTACCTTCCATTCTCGCTCGATATCCTACTCCAACTAATTCTAATTTCTTCTCATATCCATGCTTTATACCATATATTGCATTGTTTATTAACATTCTTACAGTACCATGCATAGATTTACTAAACTTTTCATCATCTTTTCTTGTAACAAGAACCTGATTCCCATCTATTTTAACATCCAATACAGATGGAATAGGGATTTCAATTTTCCTTTCATCGTTAGATACAACAACTAACCTTTTATCATTGTCAATCTGCACATCAACACCTTCTTCAATTGTAATTGGATTCAATCCTACTCTAGACATTTAATTACCAAACTTTACATATTAACTCACCGCCAAGCTTTTTACTCTTGGCAACAGCACCAGACATTAATCCCTTGGAAGTAGAAATTATTGAAATACCTCTTCCATTCATAACTGGAGTAATATCCTTGCTTGCAATATATATCCTCTGACCAGGCTTACTAACTCTTTCAAGTGTAGTTATAACTGGCTCATTTCCATCATACAAAAGTTCAACACTAATTCCTTCTTCACTCTCTTTATAATCCTTTATCATTTTTTCAGTCTTTAATACCCTTAGAATCTCCATATTTATCTTTGTCCTAGGAACAACAACTGATTCCTTCTTTCTTTCTATTCCATTTTGTATTCTTGCTAAAAGATCTGCAATTAAATCATTCATCTTTTAAATATATTAAATTACCATATAGATTTCTTAACTCCAGGGATCTCTCCCTTACTTGCCAATTTTCTAAAACATATTCTACAGATACCATAATGTCTTAAATACCCTCTTGACCTACCACACAACTCGCATCTGTTATACACTCTTGTTTTGTATTTACTTTTCTTCTTTAATTGTTTTGCTTTGTATTCTTTAGCTTCTGTTGACATCTTTCTTAAAAGGAAAACCAAATTTATCCAAAAGTGCTTTAGCACTCTTATCATCTTTTGCAGTAGTAACAATAGTTATCTCTAAACTTCTTATCTTTCTTACATTATTAGCATCTATTTCAGGAAATACTGTATGATCTTCAATACCCAATGAATAATTTCCTGCACCATCAAATGCAGATACATTCAATCCCCTGAAATCCTTTGTCCTTGGAAGAACAATATTTACCAATTTATCAAAGAACTCCCACATTCTACTGCCTCTTAAAATAACTGAAACACCTATTTCCATTCCCTCTCTAACTTTAAATGATGATACTGCCTTTTTTGCTTTATTAACCACAGGCTTCTGTCCTGAAATCTGTGTAACCAAATTAATAATCTCATCCATTGCTTCAGCCTCTTTTAATGCAGCTCCTGCTCCTACATTAATCACAATCTTGCTTAAAGTAGGAACCTGCATAATATTTAAATATCCTAGTTCCTCTTTTAACTCTTTCTTTATTCTTTTGTCATATTCTTCCTCTAATCTTGCCATTATTCTTTTTTAGTTTTTGATTTAGATTTACTTTTTACAGTTTTCTTAACTTCTTTCTTAACTTCTTTCTTTTCTTCTTCCTTAGTAAAGATCTCAATAACTTTACCGCATTTTTTACATATTCTTTCAACTTTACAATTCTCTCTTCTAATACCCACCCTAGTTGGCTTACTGCAGTTAGGACATACAAGCATAACTTTGGACACATCCATAGGTTTAGCAATATCTATTATTGCAGACTTTTTCTCTTTCCCATCACCCTTTACATGCTTTTTATACATATTTAAGCCCTCTACAATAACCTTCCCATTCTTTACAGCAGAAACAACACCTTGTTTCCCAGTGTCCTTCCCATAAAGTATTTTTACTGTATCTCCCTTTTTAATCTCCATATATTTAATTCATAAATTACAAAACCTCAGGAGCAAGAGAAACTATTTTATCAAATCCTTTCTCTTTTAATTCTCTTGCTACTGGACCAAATATTCTTGTTCCAACAGGATTCTTCTTATTATCAATTATTACTGCTGCATTATCATCAAATCTTATATATGTACCATCTTTCCTTTTATGCTCTTTTGTAACTCTAATAATTACAGCAGTTAAGACATCATGCCTCTTAACTCCGCTATTGGGTAAGGCTTTCTGTACTGCAATTTTAACAGTACTTCCAAGACCAATAAATTTGATCTTAGAATACCCTGAAGCTCCTACTACCTTTCCTACTTTTGCTCCACTATTATCTGCAATTGTTATATTACTTTCTCTCTGTATCATTTTTATTTAGTTTTAACTACAACCCATTTAACATACTTAGAGTAGGGTCTTGATTCTCTTATTAATACCTTATCTCCAACATTTAATTCTTTATCCGTATGTGCAAAGAATACTTTCTTTCTATTCACAACCTTCCTGTATACAGGATGAGATTGCAAAGTATCAACCCTAACTCTTACAGTACTTTGCATACTACTGCTTACAACTACTCCTTCAAATTGTTTCTTTTTATTTTTCTTTTCCATATCTCTTTTTAATATTTAAAACGGCTTGTATTCTACCAATATTAAGCAAATCTAACAAGCCTATATCTCTTTTTTAGATACAAACTTAGTCTTAACTGGTAGCTTATTAGCTCCTAACCTTAATGCCTCTCTTGCAATATCCTCTGATACTCCACTTACTTCATAGATGATGTTACCTGGTTTTACAACTGCAACATATCCTTCTACTTCTCCTTTCCCACCTATCATTTTGCTATTAATACCTCTTCTTGTATATGGTTTATGAGGGAATATCTTAACCCAAACCTTACCTTTTCTTTTCATATGTCCTGTTATAGCTCTTCTTCCTGCTTCTATCTGATTAGCCTCTATCCATCCATGCTCCATAGATTTAATACCATACTCGCCAAAAGCAATAGTATTATTTGCTGAAGCAACTCCATTCATTTTCCCTCTAAACTCTTTTCTGTATTTTCTAATTCTTGGCTGTAACATATTTATTCTTCTTCCTCAATTTTATTTTTTTCTCCTTTATATACCCAAACCTTTACACCCATTAATCCAGCATCTAATGTTTGAGCAACCTCTTTTGCATAATCAATATCAGCTCTAAGTGTATGAGCAGGAACAGATCCTGCATTAGTTTTTATAGTTCTTGCCTGACTTGCATTATTTATTCTTCCAGACACCCATATTCGAATACCTTTTGCACCAGCAAGCATAGCTTTTTCTCTTGCACTAGCCATCAAAAGCTTAGGAGGCTGTCTTCTCTCAATACCCTCTGCAATTTCTCTTGCAATTATTCTTGCAGATATATCAGGTTTTTTAACTTCCCTTATCTTAACTTCAACATCCTTTTTAGTCATTCTCCTAAGATCTTTCTGTAACAAGTCTATTCCTTCACCTCCTCTTCCTATTGCAACACCTGGTCTTGCAACAAATACTTCTATCTCAATTTTATTTGCAGCTCTCTTTATACCAATAGAATCTATACCTGCATCTTTCATTCTTTCACTTACAATCTTTTTTATTTGTAAATCCTGATACAAAGAAGCAGGGTACTCAGCTTTAGGAGAGTACCATACAGACTTCCATGTCTTGTTAATTCCTATTCTAATTATATTTGCATTTATCTTTCTTCCCATTACTTAACTTCTAATTCTAAATTAATATGAGATCTTCTCTTTAATATTCTGCTTGAACGACCTCTTGATGCATATCTCCCTCTTTTATATATTGGTGCCCCATCTATTGATATATGAGATATCTTAAGTCCATCTTTATTTACTCCGTATTTCTCATTTGCAGAAGCTACCCCAGAAAGAACAGCTTTCTTTAAAAATATACTTCCCTTTTTATTGGTAAACTGCAAAATATCTAAAGCCTCATTTACATCTCTTCCTCTGATTAAATCAGCAACCAACCTCAATTTAAGAGGAGATTGTGCAACATTTTTAATTTTTATTTTTACTTTCTTTTCTTCCATATTATTATTCTTCAAATCTACCACTACTACCATATACTTTAGCTAACTTACCCTTCTTTGCATGACCTTTAAACTTTCTTGTCTGTGTAAATTCACCAAGCCTATGTCCAATCATAGATTCTTCAATTAAAACCTCTTCATGCTTTTTACCATTATGAACAGCAAAGGTAAGTCCCACCATCTGAGGTGTAACTGTAGATGCTCTTGCCCATGTTTTAATAGGCTTCCTGCTACCACTTTGCAGTGCCTGTTCTACTTTCTTCTGTAATTTTTCATCTACATATACTCCCTTTTTTAGTGACCTAGACATATTTA
>CAZQHF010000026.1:0-9736 GCA_964593535.1 uncultured Candidatus Saccharibacteria bacterium | reverse complement strand
ATCTTATGAAGTTAGATCCTATGAAGCCTGAGCCACCTGTTATTAGGAGTTTCATGTATTTATATACAGTTACAAATTATATGGCCTATATTGTGAAATAGGGTACTATATTTAATTGTAGAATAAAAGACTTCAAATTATATCGTAGAAATTATAAAATCTTTGATATGTCTCGAACAAAATATTATGTCCTAGATCATCATTCTATATGGGGATGGGAAAAAACAAAAGACACTTTAGAAGATGCAGCAATTGTCTTCGTATGGAATGATTTCACAATGGAGGAAGATGTAAGAAAATGGCAAGAGCAAGGTAAAAAGGTTATTTGCTTTGAACATGGGTGGAATGCTTTTTTTGATTATGAATACAATAATAGGCCACTAATTGCAGATGGGTACATATCACTCGGACATAGTACCTCAGAAAGCCTTTTTTCATGGGGTTTAGACAATAGAAAGCTACTTGTTTCTGGCAACCCTAATTTTGATTCAATTGTGTACCAATCGCCTAGCAATAATATCCTTCCAAAAATTTTATACACTGCTCTCCATTGGACAAGAGATATGAGAGATTATAATAATTCCAAATTGAATGAAATAATAAGTGTCCTTTCTCCGTTTTCGGAAATCTCAGTAAAAACAATAGAGAAGAGCAAAATAGATATCCCAGAAACCATCAAGGAATGGAGGTCTAATATAAATGATAATACAAACTTATTTGCAGAAATAAAGGAAGGACTGAAAGAATATGACATCATCCTAACTCCCAAGGAAAGTACTTTTGATTTCATAGCAATAAAAATGGGGAAGAAGGTCTTTCGAGTTGGCAAGAAAGAAGAATATGCAGTAGAAGGAGATCCAAATACGAGAAATATTCTGCAATTTTCAGAGATTTCAACAGACCTACTATATTCTAATACTCAACCTATGGTAGATTTAAATCATGAAATCAGTCAAAGTCTTAAAATAGATGAAATTATTAAATGGGCAATAAATCTGTAAAATCAATTTGGTCCTACAATAGCCCAACCTTTGAATTCACAAAAGAATTACCTGTTAACTCTTCCGCCTGGAGTGGTCACTACTTCTTTGCATATGATCTTGTATCAAATGTAAAACCAAAGATAATAGTGGAACTTGGTACTCACAAAGGAAACTCCCTATTTTCATTTGCACAAGCAATAAAAGATAACAAACTTGATACGGAATTACATGGGATAGACTCATGGGAGGGTGAGAAACACGCAGGATATTATGATGAAAGTGTATACGAAAACTTTTTAAAAATTTCTAAAGAATATTATAAAAATGTAAACATTGTTGCTCACAAAATGTATTTCGATGATGCTGTAACCAAGTTTAAGGATAGTAGTATCGATATCTTACATGTTGACGGACTACATACATATGATGCAGTAAAACACGATTTTGAAACATGGCTACCGAGAGTAAACAAAGAAACAGGAATTGTACTTTTCCATGATGTTTGCGAAAAATCTAGAGACTTTGGAGTATATATTCTATGGGAAGAATTAAAGAAAAGATACAAAACTATAACCTTTGATCATTATCATGGCCTTGGAGTTCTTTTTGTAAACAAGGGTTATAAAATAGTAGATGAAAGTGTTGAACAGTTATGGACAAAATACTACCCATCGTTATCAAAGATTCAGGATTTAGAGGAAGAGATATATGATAAAGAGAATCATATTAGAAATATAACCTCGGAGAATCTTGCAAGATTAAAGATGACGAAAGAGTTATTGGCAGAAAAGGATATATACAAAAAAGAAGCAAAAGAGTACCAATCCTTTAAACAAACAAAAATATGGAAAGGTTTAACAATCTACAGAAAAATAAAAAGATATTTTAAGAACTTCTTCATAAATATCGTTAAAGATGGACCAATCATTACTATAAGGAGGATTATTAAAAGACTCAAAAATGTATATGAATACAGACAGCAACTAGAGAAGAACAGAAATCCATACAAATATTGGCTTAAAAAGCACGAGATTACATTTAAGAAAAGATTCCAAATAAAAAGAGACTTAGAAGATTTAGAATATAAGCCCCTAATTAGTATAGTTATGCCTGTATACAACGTTGATGTAAAGTGGATAAAGGAAGCAGTTAAGTCCGTAAAGAAACAAATATATACCAACTGGGAACTATGCATAGCAGATGATGCTTCTACAGATCCAGAGCTTAAAAAATATTTAAAAAATATTTCAAAAGATTCAAGAATAAAAGTTACATTTCGAAAAAAGAATGGGCATATCTCTGAAGCCTCAAATTCTGCTTTAGAGTTAGCAGAAGGAGAATTCATAGCATTAATGGATAACGATGACATAATACACCCGCATGCGTTAGCAGAAGTAGTGAAGTTGCTAAATGAAAAACCAGACACAGATTTTATTTATTCCGATGAAGATAAGATAGATATGACAGGTAAAAGAGTAGAACCCTTCTTTAAACCTGATTGGTCACCAGATCTGTTTATGTCAACAAATTACATGTCTCATCTCTCAGTTATAAGGAAAGAACTAATTGATAAAGTTGGGGGTTTTAGAAAAGGATACGAAGGTTCACAGGATTACGATCTCTTTCTAAGAATAGTTGAAAAAACAAACAGAATAGAACACATTCCTGATGTACTGTATTCATGGAGAAAAATTCCAGGATCTACTGCATCAGAATATTCTGATAAAGTATATGCCCAAGACACGACAATAAAGGCATTACAAGATTCACTTAAAAGAAAAAATCTTAAAGGAGATGTTTATCAGGGACTTTTCCCTGGTTCTTTCAGGGTAAAATACAATATTAAGGGTAATCCACTTGTTAGTATTATTATCCCCACTCTTGAAAAATATGAATATCTAGAGAGGTGTTTATCTTCAATACTCGAAAAAACTACATACGACAATTTTGAAATTATTATCGTAGATACTGGAAGTAAAGAACAGAGGGTTCTTGAGTATTATGAATTATTAAAACAAGACAAACGAATTAAAATACCAATCTGGAAGGAGCGTTTTAACTACTCGGGAGTTAATAACTTTGGAGTAAAGCATGCCAAGGGTCAATATCTTCTTCTTCTAAACAATGATACTGAGATAATATCTCCCAATTGGATAGAAGGTATGTTGGAACATGCACAAAGGAAGGAAGTTGGTGCTGTGGGAGTTAAACTACTCTACCCTAACAATACCATCCAACACGCAGGGGTTATACTAGGTATTAATGGTGGTACAGGCAAAGGAGTTGCTGGTCATGCTTTCAAGTACTTCCCAAGAGAGATACAAGGTTTTCCCGTACAAAAAGATATTATTAAAAACTATTCTGCAGTAACTGCAGCCTGCCTAATGATAGATAGAAAAAAGTATGAAGAGGTACGTGGACTTGAGGAGAAATTTAGAATCGCTTTCAATGACGTTGATTTCTGTTTAAAACTTCTAAAGAAGGGGTACTATAATGTATACACTCCCTATGTAGAACTGTATCATCATGAATCCATTTCTGTTGGTACTCCAGAATCAAAGACCAGGGATAATGATGAATTTAGCAAAGAGATCGATTTGATGTACAAAAAGTGGGAGAAAAACTTACTTAATGATCCCTTCTATAACAAGAATTTATCTCTTAAGTCAGAGGATTTTAAAATATCAATAGAATAAAAATGATAATCACTCATCTTAAAGGTGGATTAGGAAATCAGATGTTTCAATATGCATGTGGATATGCACTTGCAAAAGATTTTAACAGTATTCATAAACTAGATACCTCCTACTACTCTTCTATCCCATCTAATCATACAAAAAGAACTTTCGAATTATCCTTATTTAATATTTCTTCACATGTTCTTAAAAAGTCAGAATTAGAAAGAATCCTTTCGAAGAAAACAAAATTGGATAAATATATGGATGATATTAAATCAAAATTTTACACAATATTCACAGGTATTTATCCAATTGAGAAATACTTTGGTGTAGAGAATTTGTATTTAGAAGGATATTTCCAAAGTGAAAAATTCTTTGTTAAGTACCGAGAAGATATTCTAAAGGAGTTTTCTCTAAACGGTAATCAAGGAGAAGAATACAATAGAATTTCAAAAAAGATTACAAACGAAAAAAGATCAATATCGATGCATATAAGGAGAGGAGATTATGTAACAGATATCAAAGCCTCAAAGCATCATGGTGTTTTAGGGGTAGAATATTACAAAAAGGGATTAAATATTTTGAATATAAGGAATCCTAAGATTTTTGTTTTTTCTGACGATATCGACTGGGTAAAAAAAGAATTTACTTTTCTTCCCAAAGATACGTATTTTGTATCTAAACATCATTTCAACTCCGCCCAAGAAATAATCTTAATGAGTTTATGCAAACATAATATTATTGCAAATAGTTCTTTCTCTTGGTGGGGAGCATGGTTAAATCAGAATAATAAAAAGAACATAATTGCACCTAAAAGATGGACTCAAAGCATACTTGCTGTCAATACAGATATTGCACCAAAGGATTGGTACAGAATATAATTAAATATCTTTAGAATATTGCCTCGCGTTATAACCCATGAGAAAAAAGGTTGCTATATATATGGTTGTGAAAAAATAAATCCTGTATAATCCTCTCAATGAACAAATCCCAAACATACATAACAATCCCACTCTACAATGATGAGAAAATGATTCTCAAAGTAATAAAGTCTCTTCAAGATAATGGATATAAAAATATTGTAGTAGTAGATGATGGAAGTAAAGATAACGGATATGAGGTAGTAAAAAAGAATACAGATGTAATAATTGCAAAACATATAATAAACAGAGGACAAGGAGCAGCCCTACAAACTGGTATGGAGATAGCAATAGAAAGAGGAGCAAAGTATATAATAAACTTTGATTCTGACGGACAACATGATGTTAAAGATTTGGATAATATGTTAAATACCTTAATAGAAGGTAAATATGACATAGTATTAGGATCAAGATTCTTACAAGAAAACAATGTTCCTCTAAAGAAAAGAATACTCCTTAAAGGAGCAATAGTATTCACATACCTACTCTCAAGAATATGGTTAACTGATGTACACAATGGTTTAAGAGTAATGACAGCTGAAACTGCTAAAAAATTAAATATACAACATGATAGAATGGAACATGCTTCAGAGATATTAGATAAAATAAAGATATTAAATCTAAAATATACAGAAGTACCAGTAACAATACATTACACACAGTATTCAATGTCTAAAGGGCAAAGCGTTTTTAATAGTATAAATATTGCTTGGAAATTAATTTTAGCTAAATTAAAATAATGGTAATACAAATAATTGCAACAGGAATAATACTTGTAGTATTAGGGCAATTAATAGGAAAGATAATAAAAGATAAAATGCCTTTTATTAAAATATTTCTTTGGATAATATTCTGGGGACTAGCATTGGTAGTAGTATGGTTACCAGCAGAAATATTGGATAATTTCGGTGATATATTTGGAGTAGGAAGGGGTATAGATGTGTTAGTATATTTATCTATTATCATTCTTTTTTATAACAATCTTAGAATTAATGTGAAAATAGATGATTTAGATAATAAAATAACTAAAGTGGTAAGGGAGATTGCTAAAAAAGATGTCTAATAATCCAACAGTCTCAGTCCTCATACCTGTGTATAACGCAGAAAAATATATTAAAGAAGCACTAGATAGTATTCTAAATCAAACATTCAAAAACTTCGAATTGATAATCATCAATGATTGTTCGACAGACTCTACAGAGAAAATAATTAAGAGGTATGCAAAAAAGGATTCAAGAATTCTGTTAGTTAATAATAAGGAGAATTTAAAAATTTCAAAAACTTTAAATAAAGGAATTGGAATTGCAAAAGGAAAATATATAGTAAGAATGGATGCAGATGATTGGAGTTATCCTGACAGAATTGAAAAACAGGTTGGATATATGGAAAGTAATCCTGATATAGTTTTATCTAGTGGAAATATGGAAATTTGTGATGAGAAGATGATAATTAAGAATAGATCTAATTTTCCAACAACAGATCATAATATACGAGAAGTACTCCTACAATACAATCCTATGGTACACCCAGCGATGATTTTTAGAAGGGATATCGCTTTAAGTATTGGTGGATATAACGAAACAGTAAAATCAGAAGACTACATGTTTATAATAGACATGTCTTCAAAGGGAAAGCTCGGGAATTTAAAAGATATTTTAATAAAATACAGAATATTAGGGAATTCACATACAGGAAATAAGATGCAATCCGTACATCTTTCGACCCTATCATGTGCCTTTATTGCACATATAAAATATGGCTATCCTATTACACTTAAAACAAAACTAATACATCTCTTCCGTCTCTTTATTGCCTATTTTATTCCTAGCTCCGTTTGGAGATTTATTTCTTCTATCTTAAGAAAATAATATGTTTAATATTATCGTTTTTACAACATTTTATAAACCTCATGTGGGAGGTGTTGAAAAATATGTGGAGAACTTTTACAAACGATTGCCTAATTACAAAATCCTTGTTGTAACGTGCAAATATGAAATGAATCTAAAAACAACTGATCTTGATGAGAATCTTGAAATCTTACGTATTCCCTGTATAGAAGTGATAAAAGGAAAATACTTTATTCCAACAATAACAGGTATAAAACAAATAGCAAAGATAATAAAAGAAAATCCTAATAGTGAAATACACACACATACGAGATTTTATTTAACAAACTTTATTGCAAGTATATTGGGAAAAAGAAACAAGAGTACTCTATATCACTTTGAACATGGCTCTTCATTTGTAAAAGATGGGTCATTATTTGTAAGAATTTTTGCATACCTTTTTGATAAAACCTTTGCAAAAGTAATATTGAGAAATGCAGAACTTGTATTTCCCATAAGTAAAAGCGTGGAGAAATTTCTTCAGAAACAATATAAGGAATTAAAATACGGTCCAGTTATATATAATTCATATGAATTTAAGAAGGAAAAACTTGGAAAGAAAAACAGACCAAATGCTTTGAAACTCCTATTTGTTGGGAGAATAATTAAAAGCAAGGGAATATATGAATTAATTGAAGCATGTAAAATTTTAAAAGAAAAAGGATTTAAATATACTTTAACTGTCATTGGTGACGGATCAGAGAGAGAAAAAATCCAGAAATTAATAAAAGATTACAATTTAGAAAAAAGTATAACATTAAGAGGGCAATTACCATTTGAAGTAACGCAAAAAGAATATCCAAAACACGATGTGTTAATTAATCCATCATATACAGAAGGATTACCAACTACAGTTTTAGAGGCAGTTGCAAATGGTTTAATTGTAATAGCAACAGATGTCGGTGGAACAAAAGAGATACTTGGGAAGATGAATCTAATTTCATTAGAGAAGTTAAATTCAGTAAATTTAGTAATTCACATAATGAATGTATATGATTCATGGGATATTATTTCATTAAAAAACAGAGTCTCTTTTGAAAAAATAAGAGTATTATTCAGTTGGGATGATAATGTTAAAAAATATCTTTCAGTAACAAGTAAAATTCCCTAATTACATGTTATTAGCTTATATACACAAGCATTCCCATCAGAGAATACTTCTTCAAATCTATGACTATTTAGTAACTCATCTCTATTCCCAAGTTGTGTATCAAATACTGGCCTAGATCCTTGATAGTAGTAGATATATCCATTCTGTATAAATTCTTTTATAACTTCACAATTGTTTTTATTTTCCTTCAGTAGATAATACAATTCCGTATTCTTCCATGTTTCAATTGAACCATAATCATAAAAAGGTGATGATATCTTTCTATCTGTAAAGACCTCTAACCATCCACCAGCATCCGTAGAGAATACAAGACCATTTCCGCCACTAGCATTTATTACAAATTTTGAATCTTCATTTGTATTATTTTTTATCCAATCAAAAGCTTTAATATCAGATTCATATACCACATTGTGCCCTTCAGTCCTGTTATAGAATATTTTATAAATCTTATATGATAGTAGAGGTGTGATTAATATAATTATAATTAAAAAAATATTTATAAAAAATTTTTTATTAATCTTTTTTCCTAATAAATCAATTACGAAACTTACAGCTAAGGCACATAACACATACCAAAATATAAAGAATGAAATAAGAAAACTTTCAAGTACTATTCCCAAAGCATAAATATTAAAAATTGAAACTGCCCCTACAGAAATAATCGATATAAGGACCCATAGCATAAGTACGGAGAATTTACTATCTTTAATACTTTTAAAAATTACAATAAATGAACCAAGAATAGTTCCTACAGTTACAGCAATACTGAGGTACGAATTTGTAGTTTTTAAGGTAGAAATAATTGAATTAAAATATACATTCACTGATTGAAAAAGATCCGTTGGAATTATATACAAAGCTTTATCTTCTAAAACCTTTACAGAGTTTACAATTTTTTCTGCTTGATAGGGATAAGTCTTAAGCATCCATGCGAACCCTAAAAGTATTCCAATACCAATTATTAAATTGCTCAACCATCTCTTCCTTATATCAACTAAAAGGATGATAAAAAGCAATATACATGCCATTATCGCAATCGGATAATGCGTAACAAAGATTGCAAAGAAAGCAAGTATTGTTATTAAAAGAATCTTAAAATCAACTTTTCCCCTATTTTCATAAAGAAGCAATACAATAAAGAACAGAATACTCAGACCAACAACTAATGCATTCTTTCCTGCGTTCACAAAAAATAACGCAGGCTTATATCCGAGGCAAAGGAGTAATAAGGAAGATAGTGCCCATACAGGATTTTTAAACACTCTCTGTATAAATATATATGCAACAATACCAACATAGGCATTAAAAAAATTAGTTTCAAACAATATCTGCTTGACGACATCAAAACCATTAAACATCGTAGAGAATGCACCTAGAATATGTATCCCTGGTGAATAAAAATATTGTATCAAACCAGTTTCCATTATTTGTTTTGCAAAATAAGCATGGGTAATTGGATCATGAAGACCTGGGACATCGAAAGTTTTAACGGATAGGACCTTTGCTCCAACAGCAAATACAAATATAAATAAAGCTACCCAATCAAATTTATTAATCTTTAAATCAATGTTTTCTTTTTCAAATACTTTTCTCAAAATAAATATTCCACAAGACAAAATGACAAATGCAATACCAACAAAAATAGTTAACTTTATATCAAAGAATGCAAAGAATATTGTAAATGGAAGAAATATTGAAAGAAATAACACAGGAGATAGAAAAAAATGTATTAATATATTGAATTTTTTACTAAAGAAAAACAAACTCCACCCAAACCCCAAAACCCAAAATAATCCATATACGGCTATCTTAATATTAAGGATGATTAACAAGGAAAAAATTAATAAAAAAGAAAAATAAATAGTGTAATAAAGATACTTATCTTTTAATTCTAAATTCTTCATGTGCATAAGAGAAATTTACATTAAAAAACGGATCATTACCACCCATATACTCAATATATTTAGGCCATCTATCTCTTAACTTCAGAGCATTCTCCTCATCCCTCTCCAACTTCTCTTTAGTATTAAACCTAGTAACAGATTCATAATGGATTAGCTCTGCATAAGGAGTATATACATTGTACAAACCTCTCTCATGTAGCCTAATACCAAAATCTACATCCTGATAAGCAGGATCAAATTGAATATCAAAACCA